>LSNR01000014.1 GCA_003056165.1 Parcubacteria group bacterium M6-OD1-3
TGAACTGCGGCCCTTCCCCGATGATGTGCTGAAAAAACTGGCGCAACTTTCAGAGGAGGTTGTGAAGGAGGTTGCTGCGAAGGGCAAGGATGCACATAAGATTTATCAGTCTTTTTATAGTTTCCGTAAACAGGTTATGGCCTGGCACAGGATTTCCGAACAGGCCTTCATGCGTGCGAGAGAGCTGTAACACCAGGTATTTTTTAAATGCAGAGAAAATCTAAATAAAAGCACCGTAGGTTGGGCTGAATAAAATGAAGCCCAACATTCATTGTTATCAGGTTTAAAGTTCAATAAACGAGAATATTAATAAAAATTTTCTCTGCGTCTCCGCGCCTTTGCGTCCTCTGCGTTTATATTCTAATGTCAGGTGTCGGAGCCACTATGCCAGCTTGAAGTGGGAAACCAGCATTTTCAGCTGACTCGACATATCTGACAGGGTTTCGCTGGTTGAAGTGGTCCGATCTACGTTACTGGCGCTTTCCGCCGCAATCTGGCTGATGTTAGTGATGCTGCGGTTGATTTCTTCAGCCACGGAGGACTGTTCCTCGGAGGCGCTGGCGATCTGGATGTTCTTTTCGGTAATAGCGTCTACGGCGTGAATGATCTCATCCAGTGAATGACCGACCTGTTCGGCATTCTGCACGCTTTCTTCTGCCTGTGTCTGCCCCACCTGCATGGCCTCCACGGCCTGACTGGCGCTGCTTTGCAGACGCTCGACGATTTCCTCGATTTCCTGGGTGGATTGCCGACTGCGTTGGGCGAGGGTGCGGACTTCGTCAGCGACCACGGCAAAGCCGCGACCCTGTTCCCCGGCGCGGGCTGCCTCAATGGCGGCATTTAAGGCCAGCAGATTGGTTTGCTCGGCGATGTCGCGGATTACATTGAGTACGGCGCCGATATTTTCACTGTCGGAACTCAGCTGGTTGAGCATGCTGGCAGTATTATTGACTTCGTCCGCCAGTTTGCGAATGCTGGCCAGGTTGGCGCTGACGACATCTTTACCCTTATGCGCCTCCTGGTCTGCTGAGCGCGAGGCGTCGGCGGCATCGGCTGCATGATGTGCTACTTCCTGTACCGTTGCTGTCATCTGGTTAATCGCGGCAGCCACCTGCTCAGTTTCGATATTCTGGCGTGAGACATGTTCATTGGTTCTCTGGCTGACGCTATTAAGCTCAGATGAGGAATTGCTGAGCTGGGTCGCCGAATCATAAACCCGCGACAGCATGCCATGAAATTCCTCCATCATTTTGTTGAAATGCTGAGCCATGCTCGAGACTTCGTCATTTTTGTCACTCTGTTCAGCGCGCAGGGTCAGATCATTATTACTGCTGACGTGCTGCATTAATTGCGAGAGAGACTGGACCGGCTGGATAACACTTGAGGCAATGCGATAAATAATGGCTACCAGCAGTGACAGCAGTGACAGGGACAGGATCCAGTTGAGCATTGATGAACGTTGGACCTCATCTTTGATATGTGTGGTGCTGGTCTCGGCAAGGGTCTTCAGCAGACCTTCCGACTGGTGGATAGTGCTGCGCATTTTGCCATGCAGCCCCTGTTTGCTGGACAGGCCTTTTTCTTCGTAGCCCTTGATCAGGGCATGAAAATCACTCTGGTACTTGAGCATATCCCTGCGAATGGCCTGGCGGTTTTCGGGGTTGAGCCCGACCGTATCCAGATCGCGCATGAAGGCGCTGAAGTCCCGGTTAAATTTTTTCTGGTATTTCAGATCCAGGCGCTGTAAAAAATCTTTTTCACGTCGGCGCAGCAGATACATGTCTTTTAATAACAGTACATCGCCCAGCTCTTTCAGACGCTTTTCTGCATGGTGCACCGCGTTACGCAGGCTGCCGTGCAGACCGCTCTTGTGATCCAGCCCCAGTTTTTTCTGCATGGCAACCATGTCGTTAAAAGTTTTTCGGTAGTCATTGAGGACGGCGGCAAGCTGGGTTACCTGGCTGCTGTCTATGTCTGATCCTGTCAGCAGATCCTGCAGGGCAGTGACATGTTCCTGCAGGGTCTGGTAATTGCTTTCAAATTTTTTCTGGTACCTGAGATCATGCCGAGCAAGAAAATCTTTTTCATTGCGCCGCAGAGTGAGCATGCCGGTTTCGACTCTGCTTACCTGCAGTTGCGCCTGTTGCAGGTTAGAAATATAGCTGGCGCTGTAGCGCGCCAGCACCAGCATGCCGGTCATGCCAAGTGCAAACAGAAGCGTGAGCAGGATCATCTTGGTTTTGATTGAACAGTAATTCATTCCAGAACTCCTTTGGAACTGTAGAGCATCTCCATTGCATTTAACTTAATTCAATAGAAGACAGATGCCACATAAATATAATGTGTAATGGGGCTGTGATAGCAGGTATAGAATCACTATCGTCACAGGGTGAGTAAACTTTAAAACTAACGAAATAATAGTGTTTCTGCTGATGTGCAAGTTACTGTAAAAGCTGAATGGGATAAAAAAGGAGTTTTACAAAATATCTATTTACCTGAGGTGGAGATTGTCAATACAAATTTTTCCAATCAGCATTCTGTATTAGCAAGACAATGCTTAGACTATAGAATGTTAACTGACAAAATTTCTAATAATTGCAAAGAAAGGGTCTATCTAAAAAATAACTGGTATGGTAGCGAGGATGGCTTAAGATCTGAAGACAGCTTTACGATAACAGGAGATTACAATTTAGATGGGTTTAAGAAAAATAAAATGATAGTTGATCCTGTTATTTTAATTCCTGGAATTTTAGGTTCAGCATTTAATACTAAGGGAGAATTGAAAATTGATCCAATTTGGCATAAATATGATGATCTTGTAAAATCTTTTAAAAAAAATGGATTTAAAGAGAATGAGAATTTTTTTGCTTTTCCTTATGATTGGCGGAGAACAAATAAAGATACGGCTATTCTCTTGAAATATAAAATAAAACAAGTTAAAGAAAAAACTAAAATTTCTAAAGTTGATGTTGTGGCACATTCTATGGGCGGTTTAGTGGCACGAGAATATGTTGAAAATGGAGATTATAAAAATGACATTGATCAGCTGATATTTTTGGGGACACCGCAAAAAGGTTCGCCGAAGTCTTATTTAATGTGGGAAGCAGGAGGTGGCTTCCTGAAAAAACAAGATAGATTATTACGACATCATCTTAACCACGAAGCTAATGAAAAAGGTTATGATGATTTGGGAAAATATGTACGAGAAAAAATTCCATCTGTTCAAGAATTGTTGCCAGACTATGATTATTTAGTAGATACAGAAAAGAACAATGAATTAAAAAAATATTTCGAGGGCTATCCACGAAATGAATTTTTAGAAAAATTAAATGAAAAGGAAAACCTGACAAAATTAAAAAATTTGCAAATAATTAATTTTGTTGGTAAAAATGGAAACTCTGACACTATTTCTAAAATTAAAATCAAAAAGAAAGAAGTGAAAGATAAATGGAAACACGGTTATCCGAATGATTTTGATAATAAGAATGGAGATAGAGGCTTAATTAGAAATACTGGCGATGGCACGGTTCCTTTATCCAGCGCAATGTCGATTGGTGCAAATATTGAAAAAGAATTTAAGGTGAACCATACCGCTTTACCAACAAAAACCCAGTGTGAAATTATCAAAGAATTGACGGGATATTTTGTCGACGAAAATGTGGAAGAAGAAGATCAAGTATGTAAATATATTGATAAATGGGATATTCCAAATATGCTTTTGTTTCAAGTTTTCTCCCCGATAGACATTCAAATTATTGCACCGGATGGGAAGAGGGTGGGGAAAAATTTTGAGACGGGAGGTTTTTACGATGAGATTGAAGGTGCTTATTATACTGGCTATGATACAGATACGGAGTTTGTTACAATTCCAAATCCAATTGATGGTGAATATAAGGTTTTGACGCAAGGAACAAGTGACGGAAATTATAAAATAGAAGCAACTGATATTTCGCAAAATGACAATGATGAGGTTTCTGAGCAGACTTTGATTTTTGAAGGTGAAACAATATTAGACAAAAGATATCAACATCAATTTACAATAAAGAATTCAAGTATTTTAAATGTTACGGTGACTGATACGGATGATGATAAAAATGTTGGTGATGGAAATGATGAGGAGGAAAATATTACTAATGAAAATGAAAGCGAATTACAATCTAATGAGAATAGTAATAATGAATTAGTAACAACAACTGAAAATGATGATACTGGGAATTCAAAAAGTAATAAACATAAGAAAAAGAAAAACCGCAAAAAGCATAAGAGTAATAAAGTAGCACTAGCGGATACTAATAGAGATGGAGATAATAATTCAGCAATAAAATCTACGAATGAAAATAAAGAACAACCAAATTCATCAGAAAAAAATAATCCGGAAAATGTTGTAATGGGTGAAGAATCAAAAAATCCTAGCGACCAAGTTGCTACAAACCAGGTTGAAAATGAGAGCAAATCTTTTTATGCCCTTGGTGCAGTTATTTTGATTGGAATACTTTTGTTGATGGGAAATTTGTTTGGTTGGTCAAAAATTAAAAAGAAAAAAGGAGATAATGATTTTTAAAATAGCGGAGATTAAATGTATTTTTATACTTTAAAGTATAAAAATAGTAAAATTATTTTGTGTATCTTTAAAGATACACATTTGATTTTGTTTAGATAGCAAATTTTGGGTTTGCTTTTATACTATTGATAAAATAAAAAATAGTGTATAATATCAAAGTGGTCGGATAAAATATTATTTATAGGTTGAATATTAGGTATTTGAATGCAGAAATAGTGATTTACTGCTTATTCTTCTATAAAATAAAATTTATGATAATGGAAAAAAATGAAAATAATCAAGTGGCAATAAAAGTGAAAAATGTATCCAAGACTTTTAGGATTCCGCATGAGAAAATCAACAGTGTACGGGGGGTTTTTGTGAATGCTTTAAAAAAGAAAAATTACGAGGAATTTAAAGCATTAGATGATGTTTCTTTTGAGGTTAAAAAAGGTGAATTTTTTGGAATTATCGGGAGAAACGGAAGTGGAAAATCAACTTTGTTGAAAATTATTGCCGGAATTTATAGACCCAATAAAGGAAAGATGAAAGCGAATGGAATGATTTCGCCTTTTTTGGAGTTGGGAATTGGTTTTAACCCAGAGCTTTCTGGACGAGATAATATTTATCTTAACGCAACGGTTTTGGGATTAACTAAAAAACAAATTGATAAAAAATTTGATGATATTGTCGCTTTCTCGGAGTTGAAAAGATTTATTGACCAAAAACTAAAAAATTATTCTTCTGGGATGCAGGTCCGCCTAGCCTTCAGTGTTTCAATCCATGCCAATCGCGATATACTCCTAATGGACGAAGTTTTAGCAGTAGGAGATAGTAATTTCCAGAATAAATGTCTGGAAGAATTTAATAAATATAGGGATTTAGGTAAAACAGTTATTCTAGTTTCTCATGATATTTCTACAATTCAAAAATATTGTGATCGAGCGATGCTTCTTCGTAAGGGGAAAATTAAAATGATTGGAGATCCTGAAAAGGTAGGCAATAAATATATTTATCAAAATATGTCAGATGAGGAAAAGAGAATAACAACGAAAGAAAAAAAGAAAAATCAAAAAATTGAAAAAGATAGTGTCAAGAAAGTTGATGGTAAGGAAGTAAAAAGAAAAATTATTGAAATAAGAAAAGTGGAAACTATAGATAAAAATAAAAACAAGAAAAATGTTTTCAGAACAGGAGATGCTATTTATATCAAGATTAATTTCAAAATAAACAAGTATGATATTAAAAGAATAGATTTTGGAATTGGACTATATGATGCTAGCAATAAAAACCATATTTTTGGATATAATACGGAAAATAATGATTATAATGTTAAATTTAAAAATGGAAAAAAAAGTGTAACATTGATTATAGAAAAGTTTATGCTATTAGCGGGTAATTATTATGTTAACGTATCTTGCTTTGAGAGAAATAGTCATAAAATATTAGATATAAAGGAAAAGATTAAAAATATAAAAATGTATGCTACTGTAAAAACTAAAGATTGTAAGGGCAATATATATATGGAGCATGAATGGAGTTAAAAGAGGATGAAATAATTTTAAAATAATGATAAATAATAATAAAGGAACGGTCATTTGGTTAACAGGGTTGCCCTGTAGTGGGAAAACAACATTGTCCAAGGAAATTGAAAAATATTTCCAAGATAAAAATCTACCAATTCAAAGATTAGATGGGGATGTGGTACGCACTACGATTAGCAATGATTTGGGATTTAGCAAAAGAGATCGTGATGAAAATATAAGAAGAGTTTCTTATATCGCCAAAATGTTAGCGGACAATGGAATAAGTGTCGTTGTGGCGTTTGTATCGCCATATGAAAAAATGAGAAGTTTTGCCAGAGAAATTTGCCCCAATTTCGTAGGTGTGTATGTAAAGTGTAGTTTAGAAGAATGCAAAAGAAGAGATGTCAAGGGAATGTATGCAAAAGCGGAAAGAGGAGAAATAGGGGATTTTACTGGAATAAATGATCCATATGAAAAACCGAGCAGAGCAGAGGTTGTAATTGACACAGAAAAAGGAAATATAAAAAACAGTCTGAAAAAACTAAAAAAGTTATTAGGTCAGTCAATTAAAGATTAATTATAGTTGTATGTATCGATGATGTTTCTTAAGTGATTCTCTATTAGTGTTATTTGTTCTTTTGTTAAATCTTCTTTATAGCTATCAATAGAGCCCTTTCTGAAGGCTCCTTTTATAACTACTTTTGTTTTATTATTATTTTCCGAGATGGCATTGTCTATTTCTACTTGAGAAGTTGTTACTTTTAAAAACCTTAATATTTTCTCTATTTCTTTTGTTGCGTTTGTATGCAAATCTTCATATTTTATGCAATGGATATTTGGATGTGACAAAAAAGGATATATCGCATCCATATATTGTTTGTATTTTTTAATTGCGTCATCCAATGAGTTGGCAAAATTAAAAAAAGTTGAATGAATCATTGATGATATTACAGCCCTTGGATCCCGTTGAATATATATAATTTTAGCGTTTGGAAATAGTTTTAAAATTTTATCAATGTGTAAAATATGTAGGGGTGTTTTTTCTATCAATATTTTGTTGGGGAATTTTTTTTGTTTTTCTTCTATAACTTTTTTTATCGTAGTGTTGTCGTAATTTATAAATGCTCCGGTTTCAGATGTTTTAAATTTGCCATTGTGGCTAATTTTGATTGTGGGTTCAAAATCTTCCTTAAGTAATGGTACTATGTTAGAAAAAGATGTTAACAGTCCCCAAAGCCAAGTTGTTCCACTTCGAGGAGCACCAATTATAAAAACGGGAGATTTGTTTTTTTTAAATATTTTTAAAAACATAGCTAAACTGATTATGCCTCGTATAGTATTTTAACTGTATTAAACAAAGTATAACACACTATTTTTTTTTGCAATAGTATGTTTCAGGGCTTATTTGCTAGCTAGCAAATAAGCCCTGAATGTACAGTAGATATTATTATTCATTACTTAAGAACTGCCACTCTTTTTTGTACGATGAAAAAATACAAAGCAGTCCAATGTCCGAATTTTTTTCCGGTTAAACCTATTTTTCAAAAAAATAGGCAGGTCGCACATTGTGCATACCTGCCTATAAAATAGATTGAGGTCAATAAAGATCATAGCTTGTGTTAAGCCAAATCTTCTCTGACTTAAACGGTGCTGTGTCGCCTGAACCATTTGGTTCATATTTAAATACGACGAAGTTTCCTGTGGAATGTTGGGCATGGATGCCAAACTCTATCTTTTTGTTATTGAAAATATCAAAGTCTTTAACCAGGACATAATCAAATGCTCCAGCTGTGAAATACTGGACAACTTCATTCACAAAAGATGTTCCAGTTGATTTGAAAGCGGAAAATGCTCCACCAGTGAAGTTGAAAAACATTAGATCAACCTTCTTATCCCCATTATAATCAATAGCCTCTGGATAGGCATCAGAACTGCCTCCTTGACACCACACGCCTCTATTTCTCCATGTGGTGCCGTCCGATTCCCAAACAACTAAGTTTTTTGTACTAGAAGCATATAGTGCCAAATCTTCATATCCATTCCCTGTGAAATCTCCAGTAAGACTTTTCTGGAAAATATTGTTTCCAGAAAATGTTCCAAATCCTCCATTAGGAATTGATGTAGAATTAAAACTACTTCCATTATTGAGAAAAACCTTAATAATGCCGTTCGTATAGTCGATAACGGCGATGTCGTCTTTCGCTCTGTCGCCTCCGGTTTCGTCCGCCTTATTAAAGTTTAAAGCAATAATATCGTCGATATTTTGCATATCGACTGATACTAGCCACTCTTGTTTCGGCAGAAATGATCCGACAAAGGTTGAACTATCTTGAGGTATTACCCAAACTTTCCCAGTTGTTTTACCGATAACTACAAACTCCTCATATGAAGAGCTGAACCTTCCTGATGCAAATATTACTGGCTCATCAAAGATATAGTCTTTGTTTGCAACAATATTTTCCAAGTAATTTGTATCGGTAATGCTCAGGTTTCGAGCACTCTTGAGAGACAGCGTTGTCTCACTTGTTTGCGTTTCAATCAGAGCTGGCACAAGAGTTATCTCATTTGAAGAACCAGATTCTTCACCATTTGTATTGTAGCTTTTTATGACGCAGTAACAATTTTTTTCCGTTGCTGTGTCTAATGTGACGGAAATAGTGTACTCGATATTGGACATATCGGTTATATTTCCTGTCGGAATATCTAAGGGATTACCCCCCGTGATGTCTATTCCTGTATATGGTCCACCACGAGTTTTTCCACAGTACACTTTGAAACCTTCAACTCCTGTGGTACTGCTTATGTCCCATTGGAACGATACATCGATTGTTTTTAGTTCTGCAAATGAATTTGTTGCAGAAAGAAAAAGAATGAATGTTGCGATGATGATCAGTGTTCTCATTTTGTCCTCCTAGTATTATTTTTTGTCAAGATGCTGGTTGTTGTAAATATAACAAAGAATGTTTTATTTTACAATACCTTGCTTATTTAGTATAATTAAATCATTGAAAAATATAGCATAAATAACTCATATGAATATATTAATAACAAATCATCATTTGCACGATTTTGCTGGTTCGGAATTATTTACTTTCAATTTGGCTATAGAATTAAGGAAAAGAGGTCATCATATTTTTTGTTTTTCTCCATTGCTGGGTAATATTGCTGATAAAATTAAAGAAAATGGAATAACTGTAATAGATAATATTCGTGATATTGAAAATAAAAAAATAGACATCATTCATGCTCAACATAATACGACAGCAATTCTCGCCAGATCAATTTTCCCCAATGTTCCGATTGTTTTTACAGTGCATGGTATTCTACCAGAGTTGGAACAGCCACCATCTATTGATTTAGATATTGCCAAATTTGCGGTTATTAGTGAGGAAATTAAAGATTATTTGATAAATAATTATTCCATAAAAAAAGAAAAAATCAGATTGATAAGAAATTTTGTTGACTTCAATCGTTTTAAGCCGACGAAAATTATAAACAAATCCCCAAAAAATCTTCTTGTTTTAAGTAACCACTACATAGACAAGACAAAAAACATCATAGAGAATGCCTGTAATGAGTTTAATATAAAATTTGAACATATCGGTTTACCGGAAAATTCGGTTGAAAATGTTGAGGATTATATAAACAATGTGGATATCGTAGTTACTCTGGGGCGAGGAGCTATTGAGGCTATGGCTTGTGAGAGGAATGTGATTGTATATGACATGCATGGAGGAGATGGTTATATTGATGAAGATAATTTTTTTGAAATTAGAAAAAATAATTTTTCCGGCAGAAGATTTAAAAAAGAATATTCGGTGGAGGATTTTAAAAAAGAAATTTTAAAATATAATCCATTAACTGCCAAAAAATTAAGGGAAATTGTGTTAAAAGAGAATTCGGTAAAAAATATTGTTGATAATCTAGAATCAATTTATAAGGAAGTTTTGAAAACTGGAAAACAAATAAATTCTCAAATAAAACGGGGGGAACTTTTTTTGGAGATTCATTTTTTGGAGCAACTTTTCGCTAGAAACAATAAAGAGAAAATAAAACAGATGAATGAATCCAATCGATTAATTGAAGTGAGGGATAATGAGATAAATAAATTAAATCAAATAATCCAGCAGAAAAATTTGGAAATTCAAAAAAATGGTCAAATAGCCGATTTAGACCAAATAATTAAACAATTAAATGAAGAAAATAAAAAATTGAATTATGTGATTCAGCAAAAAGAACAAGAAATTGAAAATATGAAAAAGTCTAAATTTTGGAAATTGAGAAATAAATATTTGAAATTGAAAAAATATGCAAAAAGAAAATAGAAAATACATATTGGTTTTTTGACTGAAAGAATGTTACGTGGTTTTGGTGTTGATGTTGTAGTTGATAAAACCGCTAGAGAGTTAGTGAAAAATGGTTTCAGAGTAACGGTTTTTTGTATTAATGCAGATGGAAACTTTAATAATGATGAATATCAAATTGTGCAAGTTAAGTCATCACTGCATCATAATCCGTTTAAAACTGAACGAAGTGCGAAAAAGGCCTTGGAAAGATTAAATATTGAGGAAGATATTGATATTTGGATTGCAGAAACATATCCAT
Source organism: Parcubacteria group bacterium M6-OD1-3 (assembly GCA_003056165.1). Classification (GTDB taxonomy): domain Bacteria; phylum Patescibacteriota; class Minisyncoccia; order Moranbacterales; family UBA9337; genus LSNR01. The sequence continues at coordinate 10,672 of LSNR01000014.1, forward strand.
TTTTTATGGCAACACAAATAATGGATAGGCCGGTTATTGTAATTGATCATGGAGTAGCACAAACAAAAGGATTTAATATTATTAGACGAATTATTTTTGCTTATATAAAATTTGCTCATAATTATATCTACTTTAAAAAAGCAGATAGGTTAGTACATATATCAAAGTTTATTCGCTCTCTCACGCCAACTTTTTTAAGAAAAAAACAGTTGGTAGTTTATAATGGAGCTGATAATTATAAGCACCCTACAAAAGACGAGATTTTAAGATTTAAAATGAAAAATAACATCAAAAATGATGATAAGATATTACTTTATGTAGGGAGAATAAATTCTAATGATCAACCCTATAAAGGAACTGAGGAATTAGTCGGTGTTTTCAAAAAATTAAGAAAGAAATATCCAAGTTTAAAATTAATTATGGCTGGTTTCGGCAATAAGAAAGATGGTATGTGGTTGAAAAGTGCAGGCATAATTCCGTTTTTAAATGCTGACGATAAGGACATTGCATTATTGTATTCAATAACTGATTGTTATGTAACAGCATCAAAGTGGGAGGGATTTAATTTGCCATTAGTGGAGGCTGGACACTTTAGTGTCCCTTATGTTGCATATAACATTGGTGCCCATAAGGAGGTTGTAAATGATAAGTCTGGTTTTTTGGTTAATACTAAGAAAGATTTTATTTCTAGTATAGAAAAAATTATTTCAAATGAGAATTTAAGAAATAATATGTCTGAAAATGCCAGAAAAAATGCTGAAAGATTTATGTGGAAAAAAACGGGTTTGCGTTATAGTAATCTTATAAAAGAAGTTGTTGGTAAAAATAAGAAAAAATATTCACAATATGATAAAGGAATGGTTGATATTATCACGCTTAATTATAATGGAAAAAAACACTTGAAACCATTATTTAATTCTTTGAAGGAACAAACATACGAGAATATACGAGTTACTATGGTTGATAATGGATCGAGCGATGGTTCATGTGAGTATGTTAAAAAAGAATTTCCATGGGTGAATTTAATAAGATCAGATACAAATCTTTTTTTTAGTAGAGGAAATAATCTTGCTGTTAATAAAACTAAGGGGGAATATATATTCTTTGTGAATAATGATATTGTTGTTGAACCGGATGCTATTCAAAATCTAGTTAATACGATTAATAAAAAAGGGAAATATAATATTGCTTCAGTGGCGGCAAAAATGCTTTTATTTAATAATAGGCGAGTTTTTGATTCAACTGGTGTGGTTATCTTAAGTAATGGCGCGCCGTTTAATCGTGGAATTGGACAGATAGATATAGGTCAATATGACAAAGTAGAAGAAATATTTGGAGCTTGTTTTGGAGCGGTTTTAATAAGGAGAAATGTTTATGAAAAGTCAGTCGGACCATTAGATAACTCGTATTTTGGATATTTTGAAGATGTCGATTGGAATTACCGTGCTAGAATTTTTGGTTATAAATCTTATTTCTGTCCAAAAGCTGTTGTTTATCATGACCATTCAGCGACAAGTAAGAAAATGGGCTATGAGTGGAAATACTACTTAATTCATAGAAATTTTTTAAAAACTATTATAAAAAACTTTCAATTTAAGCGAATGATTTTGAAGGGTGGATATAAAACACTTGAGCTAATAAATCATTTGCGAAAAACCAAAGATAGGGAAAGAAAATTATCAATATTGAAAATATTACTTCATGTAACATATTCAATGCCACTTCTAATTTTTAAACGATTTAGAATACAAAGAAAGCGCTGTGCTCCTGATATTGAATGTGTAAAGTTTAGTCAAGGTGAGCAATCTTTTTTTGATGCTGTTAATTATAGTCCAATATTAACATTGGATACATTGCAAGCTATGTTTGCCAGATTAGATATGATTAAAAAATTTAACAATTTTGAAATATCAGATATCGTCTCACAAATAGCTTATTTGAATGAAAGAAAAATGATGATGAATGAAAAAAATTGGGATACTCAAACAGAAAAGCTTATAAAATCTTTAGAAAGATATATTGGAAAAAGATATGTGGATAAGTTCATAAAAGCGGTTGTAATAGATAAAATTTGGAAAAAATAGAATCTCTTAAGAAAACTTTTATTAGTTTCTATTCTTCTATTAGCTTGGGACGTAATAGGCAATTCCTTCATAATCCCATGTGCCCGAAAGATTATTAATAATATTATCTCTTTCTGTTGTGCTGGTTGTATAAAAATGATTACCCTGAATTTTATTAAAAAATCTGTAGACAGCTGTAGAGTTACTTTGACTACTGGAAAATATATAGTAAGCAATTCCTTCATAATTCCAAGTAGGAAGATTGTTAATTATATTATCTTTTTCTGTGGAACTTGCGGTGTAAAAATGAAAACCGGTGTTGGTATTAAAAAAGCGATAAAGTGGTGTTGTATTATAAGCTTGATTCTGGTAAGCGTTGTAGGTAATTCCTTCATAATTCCATGTATTTGAAAGATTATTTATAATAGTATCTCTTTCTGTAGAGCTCATGGTGTAAAAATGGTTTCCTTGAATTTTATTAAAAAATCTGTAGATAGAAACTTCGTGTGCATAAGTAACAGTTGCTCCAGTTATTGTTCCGGGAGTAAGAGCTACTGATAATTCATCCAAAAGTTCATTGACTCTTAGGGATAAATTTGTTGTTCCAGAGGTAAATCCGGAAGTTGTTTTGGCGTGAATTGTGGCTATATGGACATCGTTTCCGTTGATACCTGTTGCATTTGCACCAGTAAACCACAAATGGCCATTAGTTATATCAGTGCTGTTAACCGTCAATGGGTCGAAAATTGAAGCATCATCCCCGACACTGACACCTTCAGTTCCTTGAGTAGTATCAACTGTTACATAGGAAGCAGTAAAATCAAAATACATATTAAATCCGCCCAAATTTTTTCCTCCAGTATCTACATGGACTTCAATATCGAAATTGGTGCTTGCGTCAACGTTTTGATTTGTTGGTGTAATCCAAACATCTCCCTCAGATGCTTGGGTAATACTAAAAATTCCAAGCGTTGATATTATTGATATTACAACAATTGCAATAGTGTATATCCTTTTCATATTTTTTGTATGTTATTTTTTTTATTGACATTTAATATTTCTATATTGTCCTTCTTGCAACATAATAACACATTAATATTATAGCATAGTTTAAATTATCTACAATTTTTTAAATACTTACAAAAATGTCATATCTTAAATTTAAAAAATTTAAGTTCAAAAAGCTTGAAATTTTAAATTAATAATGGTATGGTTATAGTTAATATTGAAAAAATGTAGTTCTTATAAAATAAATTTAGGAGGATGTATAATGGAATTTAGTCAGTTGATGAAAGAAGTTGGAGCAGTCGGTATTCATTTTGAAAAAATGATGCCGGAGATAGAAATAAAGGCAATGACCGGTTTCCCTATTTTGATAGTTGGCGAAACCGGAACAGGAAAGGAACTTGTCGCAAAACTCATTCATAGGATGAGTAAAAGAAGCGATAAGCCTTTACAATTTGTAAATGTTCCCGCTATTAATAATGGTGTATTTGAAAGCGAACTATTTGGTCACGAAAAAGGTGCTTTCACGGATGCATCTAAAGCACGAAAGGGTGTTATTAGAGAAATTCACGGTGGAACTATCGTCTTGGATGAAATTGGCGATATGTCGCTAGAAACTCAAGCCAAAATTCTTCGCTGGCTGGAAAGTGGAGAGATTAAACCAGTTGGTTCTGATAGAGTGTTATTTGTAGATGTCAGAGTTATTGCCTCCACAAATAAAAAATTGGAGAATCTAATTGAGTCTGGTTTATTTAGACAAGACTTATATTATAGACTAAGTTCATTGTCTATAGAAGTATCGCCTCTTAGAAAAAGTCAGGAGGCAATACTTGATCTAACAAAGTATTTTGTGGATAAAAATAAGAAACATTTCGTTGATTTTCGTGGGAATTCCCTAGATGATCCGAGCGGAAGTGAACTCGCTAAGTTATTTAGCGAGTTGATTGAAGCAAATGCTCATTGTTCTAATTTCTTATCTGGTAATGCCAGGGAATTGGAAAGTGTGGTGAAAGAATGGCTATTCAAGAGAGCTCTTAACTATAATAAAGAGAAAAATGCAGAAAGTCTTTTATCTACATATTATCTTGATAATAATAGTAGGTCTTCATCGAAACCAGAGTCGTCAAATGATGATAATACTAAAGTCTGTTGTGCAGATGAAGAGTCTGCTCTTGTAACTAATATTCGCAAAGCACTTATTTTATGTAAATGGAATACGAAAAATGCAGCTATATTACTGGAGTGTTCTGAAGAAGAGTTGCAAAAAATAATCGAGGATAATAACATTTTTGTTGAGGAGGGAGATAATTATTCCATTAGCAGAGAGGATGTGAAACCAATCAAATCTTTCTCAACAGATAATCAACATCAAATAGATGTCTTTCAAAATGCTAGCTGGCTGAAAAAAATCAACTGCAATTTTGCTGCACCCTCCAATAATGAATTGAAGGAGATCCATGATATTTTAGAGCGGAAAATTGCAGAGGTGGAGAAAGAAGTCTTTCAGATGGCAATTAACCATTTTAATGGTAATCTAAGAAAGGCTACAAGAAGCTTGGGAATAGGAGATAAAAGGTTGAAGGCAGGACTGGAAAAATATAACATTTCTGCGGTTTCAGGTGTTCAATTGGAGGCTAATCCTGGTCCGCTAAACGAAATTCTTCTTACTGAGGAGAACAAGTTGATTAAATTTCTTTTGATAAAAAATATGACAGCCAAAAATATTGCAAAAATTCTTGGTTATCACATTAATGCGGTTTATTGTAGGATAAAGAGATATAATCTTAAGGAGGAAGAGTAGTATTCTCTTGCTGAGTATAATAAAAACAAAAGGGTTAAACTGTTAAGTCAGTTTAGTCCTTTTTTAATTTCAAAATATAAAATGATGCAAAGGATAATACTAGATAATAGTTGGCAAAAATAAAACCGCTATAAATAGCGGTTTTTTGCAAATATTTTAACAACAACTGTAAACATTTTGATAGTGTGGTTGTGCGAAATTATTTTGCAGTTTTTTTAATTGAGCTAAGATTTTTTTTAGCGGAAGATTTGAGTACTTTAGTTTTTTTGACCGGTTTAGCTGATTTTTTTAAAGCTTTCCTTACTTTGTCCGATTTTTCAGTAATTTTTTGGAAGCGTTCCATTCGTCCAGCTGTGTCAATTACTTTTTTATCTCCAGTGAAGTACGGGTGACACATTGAGCAAATTTCTGTCTCAATTTTTTCTTGTGTAGATCCAGTTTCAAGAACTGCTCCGCAAGCACATTTAATTTTTGCTTTTGGATAATAATTCGGATGAGTATCTTTTTTCATAGTATTTTTGAATTACAATTTTTTATAATATATATTCCTTAATCAATGGAGAAATACTAGCACATAAAAAAATAATTGACAAGTGTTGCAGTTCTGATATACTGTTTTATGTAGTTCATATTGCTTTTGGCATATGGATTGCTCAGACCCTATCCAAAAACTCACCACACTTATTAAAAATTAAGTTTGCCAATTAAACATCGAAATTTCTGTAAAAAATTATTCAAAACTCGTCAGAATATATTAATATTCTTTCTCATTTTTTACAATTTTTTCCTAGAAATTTTTTCGTTTTAACCAGGCATGAATTTTCGGATAGGTTCTTAAAAAATAAACATGTTTTTCTAGACTCATTCCTGTCCGAATCTTGTTTAGGTCGGATTATGAGTTTTGGCTTTGATAAAATATATTAATATTATTATTAAAGATTGAAAAACAGGTGTTAATAATAGATTTTATTATGGAAGGAATTCCTAGAAATCTTTAATAAGGAAAAAATATGATTAAAGAAAAAAAGACGTCTCCTGCGGGAGAAAAGAAAGGTTTGAAAAAAAAACCTAAAAAAGATAAAGGAGCTGTTAATGTGGACTTAACAAAAACAGAGATAGACATTCGAGAAATGTTAAAATGCGGTGTTCACTTTGGACACAGTAAATCACGCAAAGATCCTCGAATGGATAAATACATATTTGGATTAAAGCAAGGAATAAATATTATTGATTTGCAAAAAACCGAAGAGAAATTAAAATCAGCTATCGATTTTATTGAAAAACTTAAAAAAAATCAAAAGCAAATTCTTTTTGTGGGAACAAAAAAGCAAGCAAAACTTTTAGTTAGGGCTGTTGCTAAAGAGGCTGAAATGCCCTACATTGAAGAGCGTTGGTTGGGCGGAACATTTACAAATTTTTCAGTTATTAGAAGAAGGGCGCAATACTTGAAAGATTCTCAAGAAAAAATGAAAAAAGGAGGATTTAATAAGTATACTAAACTGGAGAAATTAAAAAAGAGCGAAGAATTGGAAAAATTGGAAAAGAGAATGGGGGGAATCAAGGCTATGCGAGAATTGCCTGGGGCGGTTTTTATTGTAGACATTAAAGCTGATGAAATAGCTTTAAAAGAGGCTATCAGTGCTAATATTCCAGTTGTTGCATTAGTAGATACAAATGTAAATCCAGAAAGGGTTGATTATCCAATTCCGGCAAATGATGATGCTACTTCCTCAGTAAAATTAATGTTGGAATACATTGGAGCGACAATTGTTAAGTAAACAAAAAATAATCAATAGCAAGAGTTCTTAAAAAAGAAACCCCCTATTATTTATTGTAATTGTTAATTAAAAATATGTTAGAATTAATTAAAAAAATAAGACAACAAACAGGTGCTGGGATGGTTGATATTAAGAAAGCCTTAGAAGAAGCTGGTAATGATGAGAAAAAAGCGATTGAAATTCTTCGTAAAAAGGGTCAAAGCAAGGCTGTTAAAAAAGCTGAACGAGAAGCTAGTGAAGGAGTAATCGGTTCGTATATTCACTCCAACGGAAAAATTGGAGCGATGGTAAAAGTTTATTGTGAGACTGATTTTGTCGCACGTAATGAAGAATTTCAAAAATTAGCAAAAGATATGGCAATGCATATCAGTGCGATGAATCCACAAGTTTTAGATCCGAAAGATGTATCGGACAAATTGGTTGACAAAGAACGAGAAATTTGGGTAGAACAATTGAAAAATGAAGGAAAACCAAAAGAAATTATGCAAAAAATTATGGAAGGAAAAGAAAAGAAATTTAGAGAGGAAATTTCTTTAATGACACAACCTTTTGTTAAAAATCCGGAAATGACAATCCAAGATTTGGTTACTGAGGAAATTGGAAAAATTGGAGAAAATATTAAAGTTGGAGATTTTTCCAGATTTGAATTGTAAAATATTATTGGCAGGAGACGGTAAAATGAAAATAGCTTAAATCAAACAAATATGTTTAAATATTTAGTTAATTTATATGGTTGGGGAGATGCCAGCATTTGTTCTAGTCGAGCGGAATATAAAAAAGGTAACCAAATAATAGCAGAAGATGAAGGTGGAAAAATGTTAGGAAAAATTAGCAAAGAAATAAGTTCAGATGTTGAACAAAAAAGATATCAACTATATGATAAGGGTGAACGATTGACAGTTGTTAGATTAGCAACAGAGAAAGATTTAGAAAAATTTGAAAAAAATTCTAAAAAGAGAAATAGCATTTTAAAGCGTTGCCGGAAAGAAGCAAAGAGAATGAATTTAGAAATGAAATTTGTAGATACTTGTATTACTTTGGGAAAGGGTGTGGTGATTATTTCGTTTATTGCTGATGGGCGAGTTGATTTTAGGCAGTTGGTTAAAAATTTATCCAGAGTATTTCATTGTTCCATTAAAATGCATCAAATTGGTTCCAGAGATGAAGCGAGAAAATTGGGTGGGTGTGGTGTTTGTGGAAAGGAATTGTGTTGTTCAAGTTTTTTGGGAGAAATTCCAAGTATTTCCACTGAAATGGCAAAAATTCAGCAGGTGTCGCAAAGAGGATCGGATAGAATATCAGGAGTTTGTGGTCGGTTGCTTTGTTGTTTGTCTTATGAAGTGGGTCAATATCGGGAAATGATGAAAGGAATGCCAGAAATTGGTAGTAAAATTAAAACGGAAAAAGGTGAAGGAAAAGTTGTAGAAATTAATCCATTAAAGCAAGAGATTAGGATTAGATTGGAAGATGTGAATGAATATGTGACTATTAAAAAAGAAGATTTTAAATAATAGTAGATTAGATTTGAAAGAATGTTTTATTTATATTTTGTTTTACCGCCAGTTATAATTGTTGTTAGCTTAGCACTGATAATATTTTTGGTGTCTAGAAAATCACTGGAAATCGAAAGAAAAATAACAGAAGATAAAGCCAATGCAATAAATAATGAAAGTCAACTAAGTATGGAAGTTAAAAGCAGAGGGTTATATTTTTTGGAAAAACTGGCTCATTGGTTTAAAATATTCTCATTAAAAATGCACAATTGGCTTGAGGAAAAATTAAAATTTATAAAACAGAGAAAAGTTAAGATTGATTCAGATAAAAAAAGAAATGGTCAGGAGCATATTGATGACAAACAAAATATACAGAGAGAAGAAATTGAAAAAGAAAATGTTCGTCCAGAAGTTAAAAAGAAAAAACTGATTGAAAAGATATTTCAAAACATTAATGAAAAAAGAAAATTAAAAAAGGATGCGAAAAGAGCCAATGAAGCTGATGCTGAAAAGAAGGAAAGAATAGAAATTTTTAAACAGAAGGCGATGATTAGCAAAGAGGTTACCTACCCAGAAGAAAAAAAAGAAGAATTGGAAAATATTTTAATAGAAAGAATCGCTATTGATCCTCGTGATATAGAGGCTTATGAAAGACTGGGAGATTATTATATTAGTCAAAAAAATTATAAGGATGCGAAAGAATGCTATCGTCAGGTTTTGAAATTAAATCCCCGAAGTGTGACTATAAAGAAAAAGTTGGAAAATCTTATTAGATAAGCCGAAATAGCTCAATTGGTAGAGCAATTGTTTTGTAAACAATAGGTTACCGGTTCAAGTCCGGTTTTCGGCTCAAGAAAGATTGATAAAAAGTTGAAAGTGAGTATAATTAAAATATTGGGTCGGTGGCAGAGTTCATCCAAAGGCTGATATAGGTCATGCCCAGAAAGATTATCTTAAAATTAAGATTGGTTAGGTTAATTGAATATGGGTCGGTGGCAGAGTGGTCAAATGCATCAGACTGTAAATCTGACGACTTCGGTCTACGGCGGTTCAAATCCGTCCCGGCCCACATAAACCCGCCCGGGTAGCTCAGCTGGTAGAGCATTTCCATGGTAAGGAAAAGGTCACCGGTCCAAGTCCGGTCTCGGGCTCAGTAAATATTAAAAAGGTAGCTTATGGATAGTATAACTGTTCAAATGTTACGACAATAAAATGGCAAATGAAAAATTAGTTAGAATGAAATGTACAGAATGCAATAATATCAATTATTATACGAATCGAAACAAGAAAAAACTTAAAGAAAAATTGGAGTTAAAAAAATATTGTAAATTTTGCAGAAAACATACCGTTCATAAAGAATTGAAAAAATAAATTTTGCAAGAAGGCTGTTTTGCAGTGGAAAGTTAGAGTCAAGGCGGACCTGTCAAACTTTCTGTTAGTTTAATTGTAAGTTAGTGAAAAGTTAGATACAGGCGGGCTTGTCCGACGAAGCGAAGCGTAGGCGGGTGTCGTATAGTGGTAGTACAGGAGTCTCCAAAACTTCTAGCGGGAGTTCGATTCTCTCCACCCGTGCGGATTAAAAAAATCGCTTGATTGAGCGATTTTTTGGTAGGCAATTTAATAAGACTGAGTGGAGATTAGAACTTTTTAGCATATTTTTGCAGGTATGACATTTCTAAATGTAATTGACAGTAAGAATTTTTGTTTTAGGCACATACATTTGTCGGTTCTTGTATTTCATTTAAACTATAATCTTTTAAAAATTTATTAGGACTTTTTCCATTTAAACTACAATGTCTTAAATTATTGTAATACATATTCCATAACCTAACACGATATTTCAATTCTTCCACATTAGCAAATTTCTCTCGAGAGTATAATCTTCTTTGATCACTACCATGACTTCTTTCAACTGTTCCATTTTGAGTTGGACTACCTTTATCAATTAAGTAATGCATAATATTAAGTTTAGCACAAAATACATCCAATTGATGCAATTTAGGATTCATTGGATCAGAACTTTTTAAATAGCCAGTATATCTATTAGTAAAAATAGCATGATTATCTGTTTTGATAGCCTTAATTTTAAAAGGAGCTTTCTTGAGTATTTTTTTTAAAAATATAATTGAATAATGATTAGATTGTCCATCATATATTTCTAAATGTCTCCATCTGCTAGATAAATCTATAGCTGTAAACTGATAATATCGCTTACCAGCAATCTTTCCTGGTACATATTTAACATCTATTTTTATCATTTCTCCGGGATTCAGTTTACTTCTAATATATTTGTATCTAATCCTTTTTCTTCTATATTTCTTAACTAAACTTTCCGCTTTTAATATTTTACCAATTGTTCTTTCATGAATATTAATACCTTCTTCTTCTAAATCCCACTTTATCTTTAAAGCACACTCTTTCTTTTCTTTTCTTTTCTAATTTCAATAATTTTTTCTTTGATTCGAATAGAAATTTCCCTGGGATGTGTTTTAGGTCTAGTCGATTTAGATTCTAAACCTTTTTCTCTATATCTCCTATAGCTACTTAACCACCTTTCCAAACTTCTTTTACTATATGGACATATTTTAGAAACATCTACCAACTTAACTTCTTTTTTATAGATAGGAAGTATCCATCTTAATCTTTCCTCTTTAATTGTTTTTGACATATTTATACACATACATCAGAATATCTCTATTCTGGGAAAACCGCCAGATGTTTGTGCATATTACATTTTGTTATTGACTATATCGCTTTTTAATGTTATTATAAATTATCGTAATCTTACGATGAAGGTAGTTCTATCACAATTGAATAATAAAGATTTTTTGATATTAAAGCTTTTTATTAATAATTGCAAAATGAAGGAGGATAGCTATGTCGAAACAAACTAATATTTGCTTAAGGTATGGTTGCAGTGCGTGTTGTAACCCCGTTAAGATACGGAGCTTAGTTATTATTAATACAAAGGATGAGAGATTACCTTTTGTTGATTTAAGCATGATTTATGCTCCAAAAATGCATCCAGATTCTGTAAAATTGAAAACATATAAGTGCAAGTTTTTTAATGAGGAAACTGGTCTATGTGTTGATTATAATGGCAGACCAAATATTTGTAGAAACACACAATGTTCTGCATTCGATACAGACAATGAAGATGAAATCGCTAAGATAATTGAGAATATTAAAAAGGAAGAGTTTATAAAAATTCCTATAAAGAGAGGTTGATATGTTGGATAAATTTGTATTACAGTATGCACGCTTTAAAACATTATGGGCATATAAATATGGAGATTGGAAAAAACTCCTAATAGAAGAGGGCGGGGAATCCTTAATAGAGGTTCCGGTCAACATAACTTTTCCATATTATGCTCAGGAAATGGCATTGATAAACGACACTAGAATTTTTTTGCGTCAAACTGTTCTTGAAAAAGTTCTCGTGGCTAGACAATGGCTGAGTCAACAAGACTTAGATTTAAAGGTGTATGATGGATGGCGATCAATGACATTGCAAGAAAATCTTTTTTGGTATTATATGAAGTTATATACTTCTAAAAAATTTGGGATGCATGAAGAATTTGATAAGTTAGATGCGTTTCAAGATATCAAGAATTTTTTCGAAAGTTTGTCTCAGTCGTTGAAAATACAGATGGATGCTGCCAATAAAATATTTGTTAGCTGGCCGTCTAGCAATATTCTTTGTCCAAGTCCTCATACAACGGGCGGAGCTGTGGACGTTTGGCTTTTCAAGAATGGCAAACCTCTTGGCTTGGGCGTTCCATTCGATTGGATGTATGAAAATGCTGGTGCCTTCTATCATCTCAAATTGTTTAGAGAACAATTTTCCAATGATAAGGATGTTTGTAAATATCGTAACATACTTTTGTTGGCAATGCTAAAAGCAGGCTTTTCATGTTATGGTCCTGAGATTTGGCATTTTAATTATGGAAATCAAATGGACTCTCTTGTGACAAAGAAAATAGCTCAATATTCATATATTGAGCCTTAGATTTTCAGTAATAATCTGATATTAGACAATCGTAGTAATATGATTGTCTTTTTTCTTGCAAAAATACTTATTTGAAAGTATTATTATATTGCAAAAAAATAAAAAATGTATGATTATATTTTAATGAGAAATTAATTTAAAATTTTATGACAAAAATTAAAGCTGAGAAAAAAATAAACCTGACTATTATTTTTGGAGGGAAGTCAGCTGAGCACGAGATTTCAATTCTCTCAGCTAAAAGTGTTGTGAAAGCGATTGATGAAGATAAATATAATATTTCTCTTGTGGGCATCAATAAAAAAGGTGGCTGGTCGGTCATTAGTAAAAAAGAATTACTGACAGGAAAGTTATCACTAGGGCAAGTTGAAATAAATAAAAATACTTCAATTAAGAAATTTGCGTGCAGGGAAAATACTGACCTTTTGCAGGGAGTAAAATTCAATAAGAATAAAGTTGATGTAGTTTTTCCAATTTTACATGGTCCTTTTGGTGAAGATGGAACTATTCAGGGGCTTTTAAAGATGTTGGATGTAGCATTTGTGGGACCGAGCGTTTTAGGTTCGGCAATTAATATGGATAAAGATGTTTCCAAGAGATTATTAAAAGAGGCTGGTTTACCAATTCCTAAATTTTTAGTTTATCAAAATAACAAGAAAGAGGAAATTTCTTTTGTAAAAATTAAGGAAGAGTTGAGAATGCCATTTTTTGTGAAGCCAGCCAATTTAGGTTCGTCGGTTGGAATCAGTAAAGTGGAAAAAGAGGCTGATTTTAAAAAGGCTATGGAAGAAGCTTCTCTGTTTGATAATAAAATTGTTATCGAAGAAGCTATTGAGGGAAAAGAGATTGAGTGTTCTGTTTTGGGAAATGAAAATCCAATTGCCTCTGTGCCAGGGGAAATAATTCCGACACATGACTTTTATTCTTATAAGGCAAAATACTTTGATGAGAATGGTGCAAAAATGGCTATACCGGCAAATATCTCAAAAGATGTTGCTGGGAAAATCCAAGAAATGGCCGTGAATGCTTTTAGAATTCTTTGTTGTGAAGGTATGGGTAGAGTTGATTTTTTCTTAACGAAAGATAATGAAATATTTGTAAATGAAATTAATACTATTCCGGGGTTTACGCCAATTAGTATGTATCCAAAGTTATGGAAGGAAAGCGGTATGGGTTATCCTGAATTAATAGATAGATTAATTAAGTTGGCGATGGATAAGCAGCGAAGAGAAAGAAAATTGAAAACCTCGGTGTAATTTAAGAAGATATTTTTAAAACATAACCTTTAAGATACTCACCAAACAGGTTTTAATGCGGTCTATTACATCGTGCATCATATAGATACATTATCTTCCAATGCCCTTGTAAATGACATTGAATTTTTTGATGTTGTTTTTATTTAGGCAATTTTTTCCATCAATAATCACTTTTACGCCGTTTTCTTTTAAGAGTTTTCCGTCGATAGTTTTAAATTCTTTATGATCTGTTACTAAAATAATAGCATCTGATTTTTCTAGAAGTGTTTTTAATGATTTACAGGTGGATTTGTTTTTTAAATAAGGGTCAAAAGAGATTATTTCAGCTTTGTGTTTTTTGAGGGCATTAACAATTTCGTAATAAGGTGATTCGCGGTCATCGTCGACATTCGATTTGTAGGCAATGCCGGCAAGTCCGACAACGGTTCCGTTTAATGGCATTTTTATTTCATTGAGTTTGTCTTGCAGTAATTCAACTGTATATTCCGGCATAGAATTATTTATTGTTCGAGATGTACGAAGAAATTTATGGTCAAATCCGGCTTGTTTGGCACGTTCAATTAGATAATAAGGGTCAACCGGAATGCAATGTCCGCCAATCCCACAGGAGGGATAATGTGCCATAAATGAAAAAGGTTTTGTTGCAGCTCCATCAATAACATCTTTGACATCAATATTCATCGCATCAAATGATTTTGCTAACTCGTTTACAAAAGCAATATTGATATCTCGAAAAGAATTTTCTACAACTTTACAAGCCTCTGCTTCGCGAATATGTTTCATCGGTTTTATTTTTCCATCAACAATCGACTCATAAAAACTCTGTGCTTTTTGCAAACCTTTTTTTGTAAACGCACCGACGACACGCGGAATATTTGTGACATTCCATTTTGGATCGCCGGGATTTATTCTTTCCGGGCAATGAGCGATGAAAACATCTTGACCGATTTTATGTTTATGTTTTTCAAAAATTGGACGAACGACTTCTTCCGATACGCCTGGATTGACAGTTGATTCCAAGACAACAAGAGCTCCCTTTTTTAAATTTCCAGCAACCATTTCGCAAGCATTGCGAACTGGAGCAAGATTTGGATTATGAAAAGAATCAACCGGAGTAGGGACACAAATTAAAACAATGTCTGCCTTTTTAATCTCTCGTTCATTTGTAGTGGCTTTGATTGGGAAAAGAGGAATTTTTTCTTTTAAAAAAGCATCTTCAATCGGTGATATTTTTTTATTAATTAATTCAACTTTATTCTTATCTAATTCAAGACCAATAACATCGTAACCTTGTTCTTTAGCTCGAATCGCTAACGGTAATCCTACATAGCCTAAACCGATGATACAAACAGTTTCTTTCTTTGAGTTTTTAGTTGACATATTTTTTTAAATTAAATTCATTATATTTCGATAATAATATACTATATCTTTAAAACAAATATTGCAATGAAATAATTGATATTGATAATTTTTTGACAAAATGCTTTTAATTTGACATTGTTAAATAAGCTATTGATTATACGAACTAAGGTTTTTAGTTATGCAAATTACTTTAAGCAATATTATAGTTATTGACAAAATATTATTATCTTGCTACTCTAAAGTTAAGGTATATTTGAATTTTAGAGTAATTGAACAAACTAAGTTAAACTTATGTATATTAAGCGAAAAATAGAAGCAGAAATTAAAGAATATTTACATACGGAAGAAATATTGGCTCTTATAGGCCCACGACAATCAGGAAAAACAACTGTTCTGAAGAAAGTTTTTAATGAGCTTACCAAAAGTAATAAATTAAAAAACGGCGCTAATTTCATTAGCTTTGAAGATAGAGAAGCTTTATCGTTATTTAATTCTGATATAAGAAATTTTGCAGAAACCTATATTCAAGGGAATGATTATTTATTCATTGATGAGTTTCAGTATGCAAGAGAAGGAGGAAAAAACTTGAAATATTTATTTGATTCTTTTGATACTAAAATAGTCATTTCAGGATCTTCAGCCATAGACTTAACGATTGAGGCTTTAAAATTTTTAGTCGGTAGGGTGTTTATTTTAGAAATGCATCCATTTGACTTTGAAGAATTTTTGCTGTTTAAAGATAAAAATTATCATCGATTATACTTGAAAAATAAAATTGATTTTTTAAGTACAAAATTTTCTATTAATAACTCGTTTGCTCCAGAACAAGTCAATATTTTCAGAAATTATTTTGAAGAATATGCTATTTGGGGCGGTTATCCTCGGGTAATTTTGGCAAAGAATAGAAGCGAAAAAGAAGTCGTTTTAAAAAATATTTATAATACTTATTTTTTACGAGAAGTAAAAACTTTAATGGATATTGCTAACGATTATCAGCTGGAGAAGATGATAAAAATACTTGGATTGCAAATTAGCAATTTGGTAGAATATGAGAACCTCGGCAATGAAATTGATATTTCTTTTGAAACTTTGAAAAAATATATTAATTTTTTAGAGAAAACTTACATTTGTAAATTAATAAGGCCATTTTATAAAAACAAAAGAAAAGAAGTCGTTAAAATGCCGAAAATATTTTTTTCTGATACAGGGTTGCGAAATATGGTTGTCAATGATTTTAGATTGCTTGATGAAAGGGTTGATGCTGGTGAGCTGTTAGAGAATGCCGTTTGGATGCAACTAAATAGGCAAGGGATAGATATGCAATATTGGCGTGATAAAAATAAAAATGAAATAGATTTGATTTTAAGTTTGAAAGAACAAAGAACGCTGGCAATTGAAGTTAAGAAAAATATAAAAAGATGCAAAGAAGCTCCAGTAGCATTCAGTAAATCACATCCAGATGTGGAAACATTCTGTGCCTATCTAGATAGTAATAAAGGTGTAAAGTTTAAAAAAAGTATTTTAATTCCAACATTATAAATTTATGTTAGTTGATGATGTAACAATTGAAGTTAGTGCTGGAAAAGGTGGCGATGGAATGTCGACTTTTTCAAAAGTGGTAATGACGAATGGTCCAACCGGTGGTGATGGTGGTCGTGGTGGCGATATCATTGTTAAGGGTGTGGCGGACCTAGGTGCTTTACGACAATTTAAAACTAAAAAAATAGTGCGTGCCAAGAATGGACAAGGTGGTGGACAAAATACAAAAACTGGAGCAGATGGAAAAAATGGAGTGGTCTTGGTCCCAGTAGGTACTATTGTTCACAATTTGACTACAGATAAAAAATATGAAATTACAAAAATAGGTGAAGAAATTATGATCGCTAAAGGAGGAAATGGCGGTTTTGGCAATTATCATTATCGTTCCAGTCGCAATACCTCGCCTGAGCGATCAAATCCGGGTGAACCGGGAGAAAAGATTTCTGTTCGCTTGGAATTAAAGTTGATTGCTGATGTTGGTTTTATCGGCTATCCGAATGTTGGGAAGTCCAGCCTACTTAATGAACTAACTAATGCTTCTAGTCGAGTTGCCAATTATCAATTTACAACCTTGGAACCGCATTTGGGAGTCTATTATGAGCTTATTTTGGCTGATATTCCCGGAATTATTGAAGGAGCATCAAGCGGTAAGGGCTTAGGACATAAATTTCTGCGACACATTGAACGAACTAAAGTTTTATTTCATTTTGTGTCGGCAGACAGCGAAAATCCTCTTGAAGATTACAAAATAATTCGCGCGGAGTTAGGAGAATTTAATTTGAAACTTCTAAAAAAACCAGAATGGATAATTGTCAGCAAATCCGATGAACGAACTCCGAAAGAAATTGAAAAAATAGTGAATATTTTAAAAAAGGAAAATAAGCAAATAGAAGCACTTTCTTTATTAGATGATGATAGTATTGTTAGAATAAAGAAACTTTTGAATAAAATTAAGGATAATAAGAGTGAATAGAAATGTATGGCAAAAAAGAAAGTAATGGTCTTTGGTACATTTGATATTTTTCATCCGGGTCATAAGAATTTTTTAAAACAGGCAAAATCTTTCGGAGATTTTTTAATTGTGGTGATTGCTAGAGATGAAACTGTCTTAAAAGTTAAAAAACGAAAATCGTTAAATAATGAAAAAGAGAGGTTGTTTGCTATTAAAAATAGTGGTCTGGCGGATGAGGTGGCTTTAGGTGGTTTAAAAAATAAATATGCGATTATTGAAAAATATAAACCGGAGGTCATTTGTCTAGGCTACGATCAGAAATTTTTCATTGATGAATTGAAAGATAAATTGATGGAAATGGGATTGGATGGAATTAAAATAAGAAGATTGAAATCTTATCATCCGGAAATTTATAAATCCTCTAAACTAATAATGTAAACTTAAAACCCCGGTCGTTGCCGGGGTTTTTATATAGAAAGTGCTTTATTTTGAATTTTGTATTGACTACTTAAAATTGAACATTAACTGCATATTTATGTAGATTATTCAATTGAGTATTATTCAAATTCTTTGAAGCGTCAATAGCATTTTTTATGAGACTTTTAGAAAATTCAACTGATGTTCCAACATAAACTCTTCCATTGAAATTTGCATTTTTTCGCAAATAATCTTCAATGTAAATTTTATGTTCAGGTGTAAGTGTAGAATCAGGATTTTTTTCTAAATAGTGCGCCAATGCTTTTCTTGCCAACTTAGTAAGACTATCTCCTTGGGAAGCACTTTCAATGAAAGAACTTTCGGTTTCTTGAGAAGGAGTTTTCTCGACTGTTTGTTCCGGAGATTGTTTTTGTTCAGAAACGGTATCCGCTTTCGGTTCCTCTGATGCACTGGCATCAGTTTCTTTGGTAGCTTCATCAGTTTCATCGGCTGGCGAATTATCATTAGACTTTTCCTCGGCAGATTTATCCGTTGTTTCTGCAGTATCAGAAACTGTCGCATCAGTTTCATCAGCTTTTTTATCTTTATCGGAAGATAAATCGCTTAAAATTTTCTCAACATCATTATTCTTATCGACGGTGGCAGTTTGTTGGTCACCTCTTTTAGAATAAGAATATATTGAGGATGCAATTAGAAAAACTATCAGAACACTTACGATAATTCGGAGATTTTCCTGAGTCCAATTTCTAATTTTTTGTAGAGTAGTCTCATCTTGTTCATCATTCATTTCATCATTTTTAAATTCATCATTCATAAGTTTTCACCTCTCTTTCTAGTTATATCATCATCTGAGATGATGTTACTGTTAATTGTTAAGGAACAACTTACATTGAAGTTGAAAACAACTCGACCAATTTCGTATTTGTTTTTATATTGTAAATGAGCACACTTTTTTCGTCAACTAGACAAAAATCAATTTTATTTTATAATGTTATTTTACACATTCGCCACTTGCCAGATAAATCTTTTTTGAAATAAGTATTAGCTTGTGAAAAATATTTTTTAATTAGTTTTTCAATTGGTATTTTTTGCTCGGGAGAGATTTCGAAATAGCAAGCAGTGTGGGATAAATAATATTTAGGGAGGAGTGTTTTTAATTGTTGAAGTAATTTTTCGTAATGAGCTAGTCCAGCATTAGTACTGTATAAAGCGGATTTCGGTTCAAAGTTTTTAACATTTTTCGCGCAAGAGTTATAAATTTCGTCGGAGAGGTAAGGGAGGTTTGCAACAACTACCAGCTTTTCAATTTGTAGCTCCGTTAGTTTTTTAGGTTCTTTAAATTTGAAATTATTCAATAAGTCGCTTTGTAAAAAGGTTATTTTGTTAGTAAGATTATGTTTTTTAGCGTTTTGCTTAGCGATTTTTAAGGCAGAAGGAGAAATGTCGGTAGCGAATAGTTGGCAATTGTTAGATTGTATAGTTTTAATATTTTTGGCAATTGAAATTGCTATATTTCCGGAACCGGTACCGATATCTAATATGGTGGTGCTTTGTGCCTTGTGCCTTGTATTTTGTATTTCTCTTAAAACCTCATCAACTATTAGCTCAGTTTCTGGGCGAGGGATGAGCGTATGTTTGTTTACTATAAAATCTAGGCCATAAAATTCTTTGTGTCTAGTAAGATAGGCAATTGGCTCGTTTTGCTGGCGTCTTTGAATTTGAGATTTAAGTTTTAAAATCTGAGTTTTAGTCAGTTTATATTCAGGATGTGCCAAAACAAACTCTCTGGACTTTCCAATCGTATCTGCCATCAAAATTTCTAAATCAGATTGATTAGTGCTATATTGATATTTCTGCAAAATTCTATTGATTGTATTGCTAATAATTCCCATAAGATAATATTTGTTAAAGAAGTTTAGTTTGTTAACAAGTTATATAGATAGTTAAACATATAAAGGACTAAATAAGCAAATTATAGATTATATTAAGTAGTTGTTTAAATTTGTTATAAGGATTATTTTTTTGTTTGACAAATTATTGTAACACTATATAATTAAATTGAAACGATGAGGTTTAAAAAATAAGCATCGTTTTGGTTAATTAGTAAGAAAAGAATAAAAGTATGACAGAAGCAACAAAAACAGATGCGGAATTCATCGAGCAAATTGTAAAGGTGCTTGTTGATAACCCAGATGCTGTAAAAGTAGAAAGAAAAGTTGATGAAATGGGAGTTCTTGTTAGCTTGGATGTTGATCCGAGTGATATGGGGATTGTCATTGGACGAGAAGGTCAAACAGCCAAAGCGCTTAGGACTCTTTTGAGAGTTATTGGAGCAAAAAATAATGCTCGTGTAAATTTGAAAATCAATGAACCAGAAGGTTCTGAAAGAGCTCCAAGAAGTGAAGCTCCAGCTACAGAAGCTCCTACTGCAGAAGCTCCAGCTGAAAAGAAAAGTATTGATGAAGTTGTAGAAGATATTGAAAAAATGTAAGCTACTCTTTATTTTAAATTTAAACCGCCCGCTAAACGGGCGGTTTTTTTTATTTTGTCAGGGGATGGTTTGTTTTTGGTTTTTTGAAATAAAAATAGCGACTTGGTCGATAGTTTATATCTGAAAGTGGTAACGTACCAAGTAACGTACCATGGTACGTTACTTGAAAGCGAATTGAATATTTTAAAAGTAAGTTTCAAGATAGTTATTTATTTTTTAGCACTCGGACTTGACGAGTGCCAAGAGTATGATATAATGCAAATATGAATACAAGACAAGAAAAAATTTTGGGAAGTATTATTGAGGAATATACGCTAAACGCCGTTCCTGTTGGTTCTAAAGTTTTGGTTGGGAAATACAAAATTGATGCCAGTTCGGCAACTATTAGAAATGAAATGGCAGAATTGGAAAAGGAAAAATATTTGTATCAACCGCACATTAGTGCCGGCAGAATTCCTACTGATAAGGGTTATAGGTATTTCGTGGAAGAATTGATGAAAAATAAAGAATTGACAAGACGGGAGCAAAACAAAATGCAAGAAGAGCTATTAAAGTTGAAAGCTAAAAATACAAGAATGGCAAAGACAACGGCAAAGTTATTGTCGGGATTGAGTGGAAATTTGGCGGTTAGTGGGAATTTGGATAATAATGAATTTGTTGATTTTGGGATGAAAGAACTTTTCGAGGAGCCGGAATTTCAAGGATTAGACGAAGTTTGTCGTTTGGCAGAAACACTAGATTATGTTGATGAAATGTTTGATAAAATTATCGGAGAGATTGAAAACGGAGAAACGAAAATTTTCATCGGTGAAGAAAATCCAGTTAAAAAGTTTTCAAATTGTTCGATGATTGTGTCTCCGTATAAATTAAAATCAGGAGAAAAAGGAATATTGGCATTGATTGGTCCAAAGAGAATGAAATATGCAAGAAATAAATCGTTATTGGAATATGTTAGAAAGATATTGGGTGGAGCAGGAATGATTTTATTGGTTGTTATGGTGTAAATATGAATTAGAATATTTAATTTAAAATTTAAAGTTAATATAATTTATGAATAAAGAAAATAATAAAAAATATAAAAAGCCAAAGGCTTGGTTGATGTTGCTCACTGCTAAAGCTGTAATAGTCAATAAAAATAATGATGTTCTATTATTAAAAAGAGCAAGTAAAGAGCGAATGCATGCTGGAAAATATGACTTGCCAGGAGGAACAATGGAGCAGGGAGAGACTGTTGAACAAGCTTTAATAAGAGAGGTTAGGGAGGAAACTGGATTAGAAATAGCTAATGCGGAATTAATAAAGATTAGTGAATATCCCGAAGGACACGAGAGATCAGATGAGTTAAAGGCATTAAGGTTTGTTGTTAAATATAATGGTGATGATTTCAAGGATGTAGTATTAAATGAAGCAGAACATACTAAATTTGAATGGTTATCGATTGATAAAGCAATTGAGAAATTATCCGATGAAGGATTTGAAAAAGAAAAAAAAGAAACTCTGATTGAAGCAAAAAAATATTTGGAAATGAAAAATAGTTTGGAGAACTGGAAGCGATGTTTAGCAGAGTTTGATAATTATAAGAAGCAACAAGAAGAAGCAAGAAAGGATACTGTGAAATATGCGACGGAAAATATTGTAATGCAGGTTCTACCAGTGATTGATAATTTTACTAGTTCAGTAGCGCATATTCCAGAAGATGAAAAAGACGGAGCTTGGGTGCAGGGAATAATGTTTATTAAAAAACAGCTAGAGGATGTTTTACGAGAGAATGGTGTAGAGGAAATTAAAGTAAAAATTGGTGATAGGTTTGATACTCAACTTTGTGAGGCGGTAGAAGACAATAGCTGTAGTGATTGTAAGACAAAAAAGAAATTTAAGAATAAAATCAAAAAAGTTGTTTTGCAGGGATATAAAATTGGAGATAAAGTTGTGAGACCGGCGAGAGTGATAGTTGAGTAGTTCACAGTTTACGATATATATCGTCTCGGAAGACTGAATTTTACCAAGAGCAAAGCGATTGGATAAAATTCTTCTATCTCTGTCTATTAGTAGGTAGGTGTAATTTCGAAAAGGTTTAGAATAAACTTTTATTAAAGAATTTTTAAAATTTACTGAGATCACGGATAGATTATTTTTCTAATATTCGCTACTAGCTCATATTGAAAAATATATCTTCCGAGATGACAGGCGTTAACCGAGATGATAGGCATTGATTGAGATCACACGCTAGGACCGACAGACAGATGCTGGGAACGAAGAAAAATGGAGATTTAAAATTTAAATAAATTAATAAATAATTTAAAATAATCATTGTCTAGTGATTACTAATCATTATTCAATGATAAAAAAATATGTCAAAAATATTAGGAATTGACCTTGGAACAACAAACAGCGCGATGGCTGTCGTTCAAGGAGGTAAACCGGAAATTATTGAAAATAAAGAGGGTAATAGAACAACCCCTTCAATGGTGGCGGTTAATAAAAATGGTGAAAGATTAGTTGGTCTTTTGGCAAAAAGACAAGCAGTGGCTAATCCGGAGAACACTTTGTTTTCTGTAAAAAGATTAATTGGAAGAAATTTTGATGATGCAGAAGTACAGGAAGACATTAAATTGATGCCATACAAGATTGTCAAAGGTGGAAAAGGTGAAACAAAAGTGAAAATGGGAGACAAGGAATATACTCCGCGAGAAATTTCCGCAATGATTTTGCAAAAACTAAAAGCGGATGCTGAAGATAAATTGGGAGAAAAAATTGAAGAAGCGGTAATTACTGTGCCGGCATATTTTGATGATTCTCAAAGAAAAGCGACTAAGGAGGCTGGAGAAATTGCCGGGTTAAAGGTGAAAAGAATTATTAATGAACCGACTGCCGCTGCCTTAGCGTACGGTTTTGATAAAAAGAAAAACGAAAAAATTGCCGTTTATGATTTAGGTGGTGGAACATTTGATATCTCCATCTTAGAAGTTGGTGATGATACGGTTGAAGTAATATCAACAAATGGAGATACTCATTTGGGTGGAGATGATTTTGATCAAGTTCTTATTAATTGGATTATTGATGAATTTAAAAAGCAGGAAGGAATTGATTTGAGTAACGATAACTTAGCTTTACAAAGAATTAAAGAGTCTGCGGAAAAAGCGAAAATTGAGCTTTCTACCGCACAAGAAACTGAGATTAATCAACCATTTATTACTACTGATGACTCCGGTCCAAAACATTTAGTAATGACATTAAGTAGAGCTAAACTGCAAGAATTAGTCAGTGATCTATCTGCAAAAACAATGGAGCCGGTTAAAAAAGCTTTGGCGGATGCGAAACTGGAAACTAAGGATATTAATGAAGTGATTATGGTTGGTGGAATGACAAGAATGCCTTTAATTCAAGAAGAAGTTGAAAAATTCTTTGGTAAAAAACCAAATGCAACGATGAATCCTGACGAGGTAGTGGCGATGGGAGCAGCTATTCAAGGTGGAGTTTTGACTGGTGATGTAAAAGATGTATTATTGCTTGATGTAACACCATTGACTTTAGGATTGGAAACAATGGGCGGAATTTCTACTCCATTGATTGAACGAAACACAACTATTCCAACGAAGAAATCGCAAATTTTCTCAACAGCAGTTGAAAATCAGCCAAGTGTGGAAATTCATGTTTTACAAGGTGAGCGAGAAATGGCGGAAGGAAATAAAAGTTTAGGAAGATTTATTCTTGATGGAATTGCCCCGGCTCCGCGTGGAGTGCCACAAGTTGAAGTAACATTTGACATTGATGCTAATGGAATTTTAAATGTTTCTGCTAAGGATAAAGCAACTGGAAAAGAGCAGTCTATACGAATTGAAGCTTCCAGTGGAGTAAGTGAAGAAGAGATTGAAAAGATGAAAAAAGACGCCGAGACTCATGCCGAAGAAGATAAAAAGAAAAAGGAAGCGGTTGAAACTAGAAATGTGGCGGAAAGTTTAATTAGCACTACCGAAAAAGCAATTAAAGAGGCTGGTGATAAAATTTCTGCGGACAAGAAAAAACCGGTTGAAGAAAAAATGGAAGCTTTAAAGAAAACTCTTAAAGATGAAAAAGCTGATACTGAGGCAATTAAAAAAGCGACGGAAGAATTTTCAACCGAAGCCCAAAAGATTGGCGAAGAGCTTTATAAAGCAACTGCTCCAGAAGGTGGAGATCCTGCTAGCCAAGCCGAAGCTTCAGCGAAGGCTGGGAGTGAAGGTCAAGCCGGAACTAAAGAAGCTCCAAAGGATGCTGAGACAGAGCCGGCTAAAGAGGAAGAAAAGAAAAAAGACGATAGTGGAGATAAAAAAGACGAAGAGAAGAAATAGATAGAGGAAATAAATAGAAAATAATCAAGCGGGGCTTACGCCCCGCTTTATTATGATAGAAATGCACGCTATTATGTGATGTAGACAGAAATTTCTAACTATTACGCACAACTTTCCCAGACCACGCTTTTGTGATTTCATCAATCAAAATGGCAAATTCCAAACCTTCTTTTACCCCTCTTTCTTGCCATTCATCCGTAAGGCTTAAAAGGTTCAGCTTTTGGCGATGGAATTGATTGAATTATACGCAATAAATTTTGAGTTGAAAAACAATCGGTAGAGTATTTCTTTTTTCTATCAGAAGAAATTAATTTCAGTTGTACGATTTTTTCGTATACCTCGCTTCCTTCTTTTCTTAATTTATTTTTTAAATTACTCCAATATCTTTTTGGGATAGTGGAATCAGTTAAAATTCCAATAACATCAATGATTGAAAAATACCAAAGCTCATTTTCTTCAGCCTAAATACGATGAACTTGTTTTTCGTGAAATAACACGATTGAATTATCTTTTTTTAGTCATATTTTTTAATCTTTTTGGAAAATTTTTTTATCTTTAATATATTAATTTCTATTAAATTTTCAATTTCCTTTTCTCCTCATTAAAATTAGAAAAAATAAAAATTTCATTCCTTATTTAAATTCTTCAATAAAATTTCTTAATTGAGAAAGATTATTGAAAAATATGTCGCACAATGTTTGTGTATATCTGAATTTTTTTATTTCTCTTCCTTATTATATCTTAAACAAGAGAGAAATAAAAATTTGGGTGAAGTGAAAGAGAAAAATTAAATAATTTATCCTATATTAAAGTTTTTTTTTATTTTTTTGCTAACGGGTAGCTTACTATTAAAAGCATCTTGCCACAATTTGGGCAAGAAACATCGAATAGGTCATCATAATATTCGATATTATTCTCTGGCTTTCCTTTCCATTTGCAGGCAGAGCACTCTAAGATAAGATTTTTATTATAATCCTTGTATTTAATAATTTTCACTGGTACTTCAGGTATAAATTTTGTTTCTACCATTTGTGCAAATTTTGTTGATATAACTTGTAGATCTTGTGTTAGCGGACTTTCTGGATATTTATTAATTAAGATAGTTATTGTTTCAAGATAGTTTTTTAGTAATTTTACTTTTGAAGCGTTAAACCTTACAAAAATTTGATCCCCGTCTTTTTTGTAATCTTCAATAATTTCATTTGTGTTTGCAAGGATGTCCGCTGATTTTACGAGAATAGCTTCATTAGAAAATTCTTTTATGTGTTCCTTCGCTAGCATTTTTCGTTCTTCCCATGACAATGATTTATCTGTTTCTGTTACAGCAAGTACTAAATTTGCGACATCTTCGCCAAACCGCTCTTTTAACATTTCAAGACTGACTTTTTTCCTCTCGATGCTATCTTCTATTGTGTCATGAAGAATCCCCGCACAAATAACATCATCTTTTGCATTTGCATGAGCCAAAATTAATCCTACTGTTAGAGGGTGAGTTATATAGGGAATGTCTTTACCTTTACGCTTTTGTTTTTGATAAATTTCATGGGTCTTGGTGGCAAATTTAATTGCTTTTTGAATTTTGAAGAGGTGTTTCATATTATTATGGTAACAATAAAATAAAGAAATTTGAAATTTTTTTAAGACAACCGGGTGATATCTCGTAGAAGAAAAGAGATAACTCAACTAACAATGTTGGGTATATTTGTTTTTTCTCTTTAATTATTTTAGTACTTTATTATCATGGTTTTTAAAATAATCAAATAACATTCCCAATAATTCTGTGCTAAATCCAAGTAAAGTCGATATTGTTGCCACTTTAATAACGGCATACCAATCAATTTCGCCAAAAATTTTCCATAGCACGCCTACGATAATCCCCAACATTAAACCACCCCAAACTGCATTTCTACTATTCCAATATATTGCCAGCAAAATTAGAGCTATAATAGATAAAAATATCCAAATATGCATAGTTTATTATTTATTATCTTTGTTAAAATGTTCTGGTAATAAATGTTTATTTTTTATCGGAGACAACTTTAATTTTTGGCGAAATAATAATGCATATTATTATCGTTAAGGGGACCATTACTAATTCTCAAATATTAACTCTGCTCAAAATTCATTTCACAATAAAAACGACATTTTATAAATACCCTTTCTTATTAAAATAATATCACGCAAAGTTAGTGAAAGCAAATTAAATTATTGCACCAACTTTTTAACTTTTGCTTCTGACTATAATGATCCCATAAATCTATACATCAAATTATTATTAAAAAATAAATTAGAATTAAATATCCATTTAAATGGATATTTCTTTTAATGATAAAAAGATTGTTTCAATGCCATTATTAATAAATATTTTTCAAAAATAAAACCGACTATCCAATTAGCGAAAAGGTGCCGGTTTTTTTGATAAGTTATTATAAGTTAATTCTCTGTATTCTCTGCATTGACGGCGTTACGAAAGCCAAAGAATGAAATAAATATTAACATAATGCCAAGCAGTGATATAACAGCGAAGAATATACCCGGTATATTGCTGGGTTGAAAATTAAAGACAATTTTTCCAGTGGCAGTATCTATGTCAGACACTGAAGTTATCAATGTAATTATATCTGGAGTAATTGGTTTGCTGGAGTTGTAGACTATTATCTTAAAGAGGTATTGTTGCTGACCAAGAAAGTTGATTTCATTGTTTCTCCAAAAATAATAAACTTTTAGGAGCGGAGGTAGCCCGCTGGATGATTGATAATAATAGATGCCAATAGGATATTCAGATTTCAGCATTGCATTGAAATCTTCGTCTGTAGCTTCTTTAAGGATGATTGTATCTTTAAGGACTCGGTATACCTCGCTGTTAATCACCTCATATTTCTTTGGTAGCTTAACCTGCACCACCTGATCTGGCACAGGTTTAAAAGTGAACCATATATATAAAGGTTTGACGCTAAGAAACAGCGCCAACCCAATGACAAATACTGCTAAATAAAAAAACTTTTTCATCATTCTTCCTCCAGTTCTTGGTTATTTGACGCAGTCCAATCAACTTCATCGCAGTGTTCATAGAATGCGATGATTTGTTTGGCTTCGGATAGTTTTTGCCTGAGTTCAATGATTTCATTTTGGAGGGATTGAACCCTTTTTTGTAAAATGGCAACATTGGTGAACTGTGATGCTTTTATCCGATCATCTATCGAATATGTTGGGTGCTTAATTTCTTTCATTTCCTCCCTCCAAAGTTTCAAGTTCAGTGAGTAAGTTGCCGACATAGCAACATTGCTTGTGAACTTTATTTAAAAGAAAAAATTCTTCCTCAGTTAATTTGAATTTGTCTTCAAGCTCCGAAGAAGACATTTTGTAAATATAATCAATGATTTCTTCGATATACATATTAAACCAGAAAGATGTCATATCTATTATAAGCTGTTTATTATCAGCAGTTTCAAGAGTAAGAATCATTGCGTTGTCTTCACTTGAGTTAAGAATATCGAGTAAGCTTCTTAACTCTGCGCTATCTAATAACATTTGAAGTAGAATATTTTGTTGATTTTCAAGAATATGTTCCAAATTCCCAAATTGCAATAGTTTCATTAAAGTAATCCTCCTGAAAAATATTTATTTCACAAAAAATTTTTGTGAAAGATTATGTCAAAGTACTTTGGATTATATTAGGTTGAAAAATGTTAAAAGTCAAGGAAAATTCCCGTTTACAGAGTTCCCTCTAGGGGCGGATAAAAATCTCGTAGTTTTATTTTGACATAAATGTCTAAATTGAGTAGTATATACAACAAGCAAGGAAATAAAACAAAAATACTTATTTTTTAAAGAGTCTCTAAAATTGATTAGAGGAATATTGTTTTTATGTTTAAAAAAATTAAAAATATCTATCGGAAATTAACGGGGAAAATTTTTGGAAATATTTCCAAGGACATTGGAATTGATTTAGGGACAGCAAATACTTTGGTTTATGTTAGTGGAAAGGGAATTGTTATTAATGAACCCTCTGTGGTGGCGATAAATAAAAAAACCGGACAAATTTTGGCAATTGGCAAAAAGGCCAAAGAAATGGTCGGGAAGACTCCTAGTCATATTGTGGCAACCCGTCCGTTGTTAGACGGGGTGGTTAACGACTTCGAAGTGACAGAACAAATGTTACGATATTTTATAGATAAAATTCACCAAGATTCATTTTCTATTTTACCACGTCCGCGAGTTTTAGTTGGAATTCCTTCTGAAGTAACAGAGGTTGAAAAACGAGCGGTAATTGATGCGACAATTAATGCTGGAGCTCGAGAAGCATACATTATCGACGAGCCGATGGCGGCGGCAATTGGGGCACACTTACCGGTAACAACGGCGGCGGGAAGTATGATTGTTGATATTGGTGGAGGAACTTCAGAAATTGCAGTTATTTCTTTGGGAGGAGTTGTTTCTTCGCGAAGTCTACGAGTTGCTGGTGATGAAATGAATGAAGATATTGTTCGATATTGTCGAGACGAATTTAATTTATTGATTGGAGAAAGAACAGCTGAGGAAATTAAAATTGCTATAGGTAGTGCCTATCCACAAAAAAAGAGATTATTTATGATGATGCGGGGACGAGATTTGGTAAGCGGTTTACCTAAAGAAGTTAAGGTTAATGATGAGCAAATTCGAGAAGCAATTTCTCGCTCAATAAGAATAATTGTTAATAATATCAAAACGATAATTGAGGATACACCACCAGAATTGGTTTCAGATATTATGCAGAAAGGAATTATTTTAGCAGGGGGCGGTAGTTTAATCCGTGGCTTAGATAAACTTATTGCTAATCAATCTGGGATATCTGTGCGAACGATGGAAGATCCGCTGACAGCTGTTGCGCGTGGAACTGGTATTGTTTTGGAAGATTTGGAAAATCTAAAAGAAATTTTAGTGGCAAATCAATATGATGAAAGCCCCTTAAAATAAAAAAATATAAGACTTCTCATAAAACAGTTCTTCTATTTCGGCTTCTGAATTTTGAATATAAGTTATAAAATTGAAACAATGAGTTTCTATAAATTTTTATAAATTGTATCTAAAATTTAAAAATATCGTAACGAATCTCATTTTACAAAAAATCTAAAAATTTTATGTTTAAAAAAAATTTTTCTAGTAAAATAATTAAAGTAGGATTTATTTTTGTGATGGTAATTTTAGTTATGGTCTGGAATCCACGGTCTGTTTTTGATGGTCTGGGAAATGTTTTTTTCACTGCAACTTATCCAATACAAAAAATTTTTTCCAGTTCGGCAAATAAGATTTCTTTCTTCGCTAAAACAATTTCATCTATAGGAAAACTCAAAAGTGAGAATGAGAAGCTTTTATATGAAAACATTTCTTTAAAATCGGATAATGCTAAACTTAAAGATGTTTCCAAAGAAAATGATATTTTGAGAAATGAAATAGAACTATTACCGAAAGAAAAATTTGATTTAACAGCTGTTCATATTATTGGGCGTGATTTTTATGAAAACAATGATTGGCTGTTAGTTGACAAAGGGGAGCGAGATGGTTTGAGAAAAGGTATGCCAGTAATTGTTGGTAAAGGTGTCTTAATAGGAAGAATTTCTCAAGTTTTTCCATATAACGCGAAAATTGTTACTATCACAAATCCTGAAAGCAATATTAATGCAACGACTGTTGAGACTGGAGCTATGGGAATTGTTAAAAGCAAATACGGACTAGGTGTTATCTTGGATATGGTATTACAAACTGATTATTTGAAAGTTGGAGATGATGTTATCACTTCTGAAATTAGCCAAAATATTCCTCGAGGTCTATTGATTGGAAAAATTAAAGAAATTCATCTATCTGAAGATAAACTTTTTCAAACAGCAATTATATCTATGCCAATTGATTTTTCTAAATTGCGATTTGTTTTTGTAATAAAAAAATAATGAAATCTTTTTTAATAAGAAGTTCAATAATAATAGTAATAATCTTGTTGCAAATTAATTTTTTAAATTTAATTTTTCCATCCAGTTATACTTTAAACGTAATTCCTTTAATGGTCATTGCTTGGGTAACCGTAACAAAGTTTGAAAAAATTTGGATATGGATTTTGTTGTTGGGTGCAATGACTGACATTGCCGAAATGGAAAAATTTGGAAAAAATATTTTATTTTTTGTTGTATTAGCATATTTAGTGAGTTTTTTGTCAAAAAGATTTTTAATTGAGCGTCGTCTGTATGGGACAATATTGTTAATTCTTTTTATTATAACTATATCATTCATTACAAATTTTAACGGGATTTTAAATTTTGGTAATTTTAGTTTAGATATAATCGTAGATAATATTGTAAATAATCTGTTTGCTTGGAAAAGACTGTTGACGGAGTTAGTTTTTGGAATAAGTGTTTTTTATTTAATGTACAATATCCTTAATAAAATAGAGATGTATTTATCAAAATATGATGATAAATTATTAGGCAATCTTTGATGTTGATTTTTTTTAATTCATATGAGCTACAATAAAAAATACAAGATAAAAGGTCGTGCAGGCATTGAGGAGATTAGCGATTCAGTAATAATGTCCGGAGATGCTGTCGCTAAAATAGAAACACCTTTTAATAAAAAATTTTTAAATATATTTTGGTTTTTTATTGTGGGTATGATAGTAGTCTTATTCAGCAGAGTCCTATACCTGACTATTTTTAAGGGAAACTATTACAATACTATTTCTGAGAAAAATAGGACCAGAACATTGATTGTAAAAGCCCCTCGCGGGAAAATTTATGACCGCTTTGGCGAAATATTAGTATATAATATTCCTAGTCTAGATTTAATAATGATTGCTGACAGCTCAATGAGGCAAAATATCAATAGAAATAAATTGTTACAAAAATTAAAAAAATTGTTTCCAGAAAAATATAATGAGATGGTTGAAAATTTTAACAATATTTCTGAGACAGATAGTTTTGTTGTTTTATTGAGAGATATGACGCAACGAGAAGCTTTGCTATTTTTAGAGAATAAGGTTGATTTGCCTGGATTACAGGTTAGAAAAACTGCTAGGCGTGATTATACTGATGGATTAATCTTTTCCCATATTTTAGGTTATGAGGGCAAGATAAAGAAAAAAGAGCTTGAGAATAATGAAGATTATTCATTGACAGATTCTATTGGGAAGCAGGGTTTAGAAAAATATTATGAAAAATATTTACGAGGTATTCCAGGGAAAATAAATTTGGAAGTGAATTCACGAGGGAAGGTTATCAGGGAGATGGAAATTATCAGTCCAAAACAAGGTAGTGATTTGGTTTTAAATATTGATGCGCAGTTGCAGAAGAAAATATTTGATAGTTTATCTGAAACTCTTGAAAAAGAAAATTTAAAGGCTGGAGTAGCAGTGGCAATAAATCCAAAAAACGGGGAGGTGTTGGCGCTGGTAAGTCTGCCAAGTTATGATAATAATTTATTTTCTAGAGGAATTTCCAGAGAAGATTATGCTCATTTAATTTCTGATCCAAATAAACCAATGTTTGATAGGGCAATTGCCGGAGAATATCCACCGGGCTCAACATTTAAACCGCTAATGGCTGTTGGTGCTCTTACTGAAGGTGTTATAACTGAGCACACACAGATAGAAAGTCGTGGTGGAATAAGTGTTGGTAGTTGGTATTTTGGAGATTGGAAAGCTCATGGTTTTACTGATGTCCGAAAAGCAATTGCTGTTTCCAGTGATGTATTTTTCTATTCAGTTGGAGGAGGCTATGGTGGTATTCGGGGAATTGGAATGAAAAAAATCAAAGAGTATAGCAGTGAATTTGGATTAGGTTCTCCAACAGGAATTGATTTGCCTGGAGAGGCGAGTGGGTTTATTCCAACATCGGAATGGAAAAAGAAAAAATTAAATGAAAGATGGTATATTGGCAATACTTATCATGCTTCAATTGGGCAAGGTTATGTAACAGCTACCCCCTTGCAATTGGCAGATTATATTGCTACTATCGCCAACGGGGGAACATTATATCAGCCACGAATAGTTTCGCAAATTAAAAAAGATGGGGAGACTATTTATAACAAAGCAAAAGTAATTAGAAGTGTTTTTGCCAATTCAAAAATAATTAAAATTGTTCAAGAGGGAATGCGAATGACAGTAACGGATGGAACGGCAAAGATGTTGAATGATTTGCCTGTAGCTGTAGCTGGGAAAACGGGAACGGCACAATATGGAAGAGATGATAAAACTTTTGGTTGGTTTGTTTCTTATGCCCCTTATGACAATCCAGAGATTGTTTTAGTTATTTTGGTTGAGGGACAAGAAGGTCACGGGTATTATGCTGTGCCAATTACGAAAGATATTTATGAATATTATTTTTCTAGGTAGAAATTATTTATAATAGAATTTAGGTTTTGTGCAATTATAATCAATCTGTAATTTTATATAATTTATGAATATTAAACAAGAGCTAAAAAATTTTAAAAAAGAATTTGACCCGATATTAGTGGATTTTTTTAATAATGCAATTTATGAAGCTGAGGAAAGCGATAAACTTATGGCTGGAGCCTTGAAGCATATTAAAAAAATAACTATGTCTGGAGGAAAAAGATTGCGACCAGCGTTGATGTATTATAGCTATATTGGTGTTGGCGGTAAAAGAAAAAAAGAACTTTTGAGGGCGTCAATAAGTGTGGAATTAATTCATACTTTTCTTTTAATTCATGATGACATTATTGATCGTGATGACAAAAGGCATGGTGTTATGACAACACATTTGAAGTACAAAGAAATGCATGAAAAGTTTTTTTGGCAGGATAATTCGACACACTTTGGTACATCAATGGCAATAATAATTGGTGATATGGTGGCAGCATTAGGAAATCAAGCTTTGTATAGTTCTAAATTTAAAGCAGAAATTTTAATCAAGGCATTATATAAACTACAAAAAGTAGTAGCAAACACTGTCATCGGTGAAGCTAAAGATGTTTTAATAAGTTTCAAGGGCAGAGCAACAGAAGCGGAAATTTTAGATGTTTGTGAGTTAAAGACGGCGAAATATACGATTGAAAGTCCTTTGCACTTAGGTGCAATTTTAGGTGAGGCGGATGATAATATTTTGGAAAAATTAACCAAGTTGGCAATACCGATTGGAATTGCTTTTCAAATTCAGGATGACATTTTGGGAGTTTTTGGTTCGGAAGAAAAAATCGGCAAGCCAGTTGGCTCAGACATTGCCGAAGGCAAACAAACTATTTTAGTTTCAGAGGCAAGGAAAAAAGCTAATGTCAAACAAACAGCAGTTTTAAAAAGTGTTTTAGGAAAAGAGGACCTAACACAAAAAGAAATTGAAAAATTTAGAGAGATAATTGTCGAAACTGGAGCGCTTGATTATGCTAAAAAATTGGCACAAAATTATATTGTCGAAGCTAAAAAAGAAATTATTAAAATTAAATTAAAAAAAGAAGCCGAAGATTTTTTGATGAGTATTGCGGATTATATGTTGGAAAGAGAAGTTTAACTTTTTGGATTTTAGAAATTTTCAAAAATATTTATTCTATGAAATAAATGTTAAAAGAGTCAATAACATTATACTAGATCAACTTATCAATAGAATGAATATATGATGTGATTAAAATATGAAAAAAAGTAAAACTAAAAAAATTTTGAATTTAATTGATGAACCAAAAGATTTGAAGAAACTTTCTGATAAAGAATTGGTTCAATTGTGTGATGAACTTCGTGATTTTGTTATTGAAAGTGTCTCGGAAACAGGTGGTCATTTTGGATCAAATTTGGGAGTAGTTGAACTTACTGTGGCTATTCATTATGTTTTTGATACACCGAAAGATTTATTAGTTTGGGATGTTGGGCACCAATCTTATCCTCATAAAATTATTACCGGTCGAAAAAATAAAATGCGAACGATTAGGAAAAAAGGAGGATTAGCACCTTTTCCTAAAAGAAGTGAAAGCGAATATGATGCATTTGGGGTTGGTCACTCGGCTACCTCCATTAGTGCGACGGTGGGAATGGCAGTCGCTAATAAAAATAAAAATAAAAAAGTTGTGGCGGTAATTGGCGATGGAGCATTGACTGGGGGAATGGCATTTGAAGCACTCAACCATGCTGGCGACATCGAGGCTGATATGCTGGTCATTCTCAATGACAATGAAATGTCAATTTCTCCCAATGTCGGAGGAATGAGCGAATATCTTACACGGTTAATATCGTCACCCGGCTACGTTCGCTTGCGTAAAAAGGGTAGAGAAATACTTGATAAAGTTCCGCCTGTCGGGAAATTTGCTCGTCGTGTGGAAACACATACCAAGGGAATGATTACGCCCGGGACACTTTTTGAAGAACTCGGATTTGAATATTATGGTCCAGTTGATGGGCATGATGTCAATGCTTTGATTAAAATTTTAAATAATCTAAAGCAAGTTCGTGGACCGAAATTTTTACATATAATAACCAAAAAAGGAAAGGGCTACAAACCGGCGGAAAAAGATAATTTTTCTTTACACGCCGTTAAACCATTCGATCCAGTTACTGGAAAAGGAAATGGTAACAAAAAGAAAGTTATAACTTATACGAAAGTTTTTTCAGATTGGGTTTGCGATAAGGCGGAAAAAGATAAAAAATTGCAGGCGATTACTCCGGCGATGTGTGAAGGGTCTGGATTGGGAGAATTCAGTCACAGATTTGCCAGTCGTTATTATGATGTTGGAATTGCCGAACAACATGCTGTCACTTTTGCAGCGGGATTAGCTTGCGAAAATAAAAAGCCGGTGGTGGCAATTTATTCTTCGTTTTTACAGAGAGCTTACGATCAATTTATTCACGATGTGGCTTTACAAAAGTTAGATGTGTTATTTGCCGTTGACCGAGCGGGAATTGTTGGACCGGATGGGGCGACACATGCTGGAAGTTTTGATTTATCATTTGCCCGAGCTATTCCCAATGTTATGATTATGTCTCCGTCAAATGAAAATGAATGTTATGCAATGTTAGAAGTGGGGTACAATTATAAAGGACCGGCAATAGTTAGATATCCTCGCGGAGGTGGAATTGGAAAGTATAATAAAGAAAAACATAATCCGTTAAAAATTGGTCAAGCAAAGGTTTTAAGAGAAGGAAGCAGTATCTCAATATTGGCGTTTGGAGCGATGACTGCTGTCTGTGAAAAAGTTGCTGAAAACTTAAATGCAACATTAGTAGATATGCGTTTTGTGAAACCGTTAGATGAAAAATTACTTTTGGAATTATCCAGGAAACATAAGTATTTTATTACAGTGGAAGACAATGTAATTATTGGTGGTGCTGGTAGTAGTGTGAATGAATTTGTTTTAAATGAAAAATTAAATATACAAGTAAAAAATTTGGGATTGCCGGATAAATTTTTGCAACACGGTTTGCGTGAAGAAATCTTAATGGAAGCGGGATTAAGTGGAGAAAGAATTGAAGAATCAATTAATGTTTTTATCAGATAGATTTTATTTAAAAATATGCAAATTCCAAATTGGAAAACTGAAGAGAAATTATTAAAAGAAAAATGGGATTTTATTATTGGCGTGGATGAGGCGGGAAGAGGTCCGTTGGCAGGACCGGTAGTGGCGAGTGCTGTAATGTTGAAGAAGAATTTTCAATTTCCTTCTAATCATCAGATGGAAATTTCTAATGATGATACTTTGAATAAAAAAGAAAAAAAAGAGAATAGTAATTTATGGGATTTGGTAAGAGATTCAAAAACTTTAAGTGAAAAACAACGAGAACAATCTTACAAATTTGTGGAAGAAAATTTTTATGTAGGCGTTGGAGTTTGTAATGAAAAAACTATTGATAGAATAAATATTTTGGAAGCGAGTTTTTTGGCGATGAAGTCGGCTATAAACGATTTGCAAACCAAAAATCGTAATTTGAAATTTGGAAAGTGTAAAGTACTGGTTGATGGAAATAAGCAAATTCCAAATTTTTCCGGAGAACAAGAGGCGATTGTACAGGGAGATAAAAAAGTGAAATCAATTGCGGCGGCATCGATTATTGCCAAGGTGACACGAGACAAAATTATGAAAGAATACGATATAAAATATCCCAGCTATGGTTTCGCTAAACACAAAGGGTATGGAACAAAAATTCATATGGAGGCTTTGCAAAAATTCGGTCCTTGTAAAATTCATCGTCAAAGTTTTAAGCCGGTTAAAAGATTATTGGAAATTAAAATTGGTAAAAAATGAAAAAGGCTTGCCAAAAAGTAAAAGTAGTGATAAATTAAAAAGTGTAAAGGATAATATTTTATTGTAAGTGATAGTTTTTCTAATTAAGTTATTGATTTACTGATTACGGAATACTGTTTACTGATTATTAAAAAAATGGCAGTTCCAAAACAACGGCAGAATAAAGCTCGTAAGGGTAGAAGAAGAGCCGGGCAATTAAATAAAAATAATATCGCTAATGTGCAAACGGTAAAATGTTCCAATTGCGGAGAGACTATTTTACCGCATAGAGTTTGTCCAAAATGTGGCTTCTATAAAGGCAAAGAAGTTATCAAAAATAAAGTTGTAAAATAACTGATATTAAATTGAACAAATCTTTGTATATTTTCAGTTTAAAGTTTTTAGATTATAAACAAAAATGGCAAATAGACATCTTCAAAGATCAATAGCTATGCAATCCTTGTTTGAGTGGGATTTTAATGATGGAAATAAAGATGCTATTTTAGCAATAGTTGATAAAAATATCAGAGATTTAGCTGTGGGAATAGATGAAACTGATTTGATTTTAACTTTGGTTGAAGGTGTTATTAAAAATCAAAAGGATATTGATGAGTTAATAAAACAATGCGCACCGGATTGGCCGTTAGATCAGATTACTGCAGTAGATAGAAATATTTTGCGAGTAGGAATTTTCGAACTTCTTTTTGGTGATTATGAAAAAGTTCCTCCAAAAGTCGCTATCAATGAAGCTATTGAGTTGGCTAAAACTTTTGGGGGTCCAAATTCCGCTAAATTTATTAATGGTGTATTAGGAACAATTTATCGAGAATTAGGAGAGCCGTTAAAAAATGATGGAAAGAAAAAAATAAAGGAAAAAAAATAATTTTAGCACTCTCTAGGAAATGTGAATAATATAAATGTATAATTCTAATAATTGTTTTGTTAGTTATATATTTGTAAAAATTTGTAATTCTTAGAGATTGTCATAATATAATGATTGCAAAATTTGCTAAAAAGATTGGGATTAAGTTTAAAAATTTAGATTTATTGAAAGAGGCTTTAACTCATCGTTCTTATCTAAATGAAAATAAAAAAACAGGACAAAGGCACAACGAGCGGTTGGAATTTTTAGGTGATGCTGTATTGGAACTAATAGTGACGGATTTTTTATTTAACAATTATAAAAATTCTGAAGGAGATTTGACTAGCTGGAGAGCAGCGTTAGTCAACGGCATGACTCTAGCTGAAGTTTCTGGCGAGATGGGTGTAGGAGAATATTTACTAATGAGTAAAGGTGAAGCGAAGGATACTGGGCGAGCGCGTCAATATCTTTTGGCAAATGCAATGGAAGCGATTATTGGAGCAATTTATCTTGATCAGGGATATGATATTGCTAAGGATTTTATTTTAAAAAATATAGTTATCAAGATTGATGAAATCTTGGAAAAGAAACTTTATCTTGATCCGAAAAGTTATTTTCAAGAAAAAGCTCAACGACATGAGAAAATTACACCGTCATATAAAGTTATAAAAGAATCTGGGCCGGACCACGATAGAGTTTTTACAGTTGGTGTATATTTGGAAAATGATTTGATTGCTAAAGGTGATGGTCCATCTAAACAGTCTGCGCAGAGAAATGCTGCTCAAGCTGGCTTGGATGCTAAAGGTTGGAAATAACTTTTAGAACTAAAGATTAAAGATATAAATAGTTAGTAAGTTCTCTTGAAATATATATAATTAATATTTTTTCAAGAGAAAGGGTCGTTAACAATAAAAGATAAATAAGCATATTTATCAAAAACAATGGAGGTGTTATGAGAAGAACTAAGAGAAGTGCTCGTTTGTATAATGGGCACATTTTCTACATTGAGAGAAAGGCAAGGATTCGTCGAGTGGTAAATTATCTTGCAAATTTTTTTAAAATCTTTCTTGTGATTTAAGGAGGTGATCCATGTATCGAACCGGTGCGTTTTTCTGCGGACCGTCAAAAATGTAAAGCATTTTTGTAAGGAGGGATGTTGTAAATACCCTCCTTTTTATTTCGTTAATTATTTTACTGAAAAAGAAAAATGAATTATACTAGAATAGTAATAAAGGAGGGCTGAGATTTTTATGTATTTAAAAAAAATAGAAATAGCAGGTTTTAAATCTTTTGCTAATAAAACTGTCGTAGATTTTATGCCACTCGACTCAAAAAATATCGAAAAAGGTGGTTTTGACAGTGGAGAAAAAAAACAAAAACAAACAGGAATTACGGCGATTGTTGGCCCAAATGGTTCGGGAAAATCAAATATTGCCGACGCCATTCGTTGGGCAATGGGAGAACAGTCAATGAAAAATTTGCGAGGCAAAAAAATGGAAGATATTATTTTCGCTGGTTCCGGGAAAAAAGGTAAATTAAATTATGCGACAGTTTCTCTGCACTTTGATAATTCAGATAAACAAATTCCTTTAGATTTTTCCGAAGTAATAATTAGAAGAAAACTTTTTAGAAATGGTGATTCAGAATATGTTATTAACGGTTCTAAGGTTAGATTGATAGATGTTGCTGATTTATTGGCAAAAGCTGGGGTTGGTAAAGATAGCTATAGTGTTCTTAATCAAGGAATGTCTGATGCGATGCTTAATGCTTCTCCTGCTGAAAGGCGAACAATTTTAGAGGATGCTGCTGGTGTAAAACAATATCAAATTAAAAAAAACAGAGCTTTGAAAAAGATGGAAACTACTCGCAAAAATCTTGAACAAGTTGATGGATTGCTTAATGAAATTAGTCCACATCTACGAAGTTTGAAGCGTCAAGCTAGTAAAGCTCAGAAAGGCAAGGAATTGAAAATAGAATTAAGAAAATTGCAAGAAAAATATTATTCCTATCTTTGGAATGAATTTCAACAAGACCAGAAAAAATCTTCTGAACAAAAAGAAATTTTGGGAAATAAAATGATGCGATTACAAAAAGAAGTCGATAAATTAAATGACTTTGTTTTGACAGAATCGAAAAAGATGCGACAAAGTAAAAAACCGGATGAACTTAGAGCAAAAAGAGATAAAATCTATCAAGATATAAATAAGTTAGAAAGAGAACGAATGGTTACTGATGGAAAGTTAGAAATAACTTTAGAAAAAATAAAACAGCAAAATGTTATTCAAAGTATTCCGGTTGATAAAAAATATATTCAGACTGAATTAGCGCAACTCCATAATGAACAAAAAAAATTGATTGAAAAAATAAAAAATGTGGAAAAATTGGAAGAACTTCAAGATGTTAGAGAATTTGCTCAAGTTATTAAACAAAAAACATTTGAGCTGAGGGGTGATATTGAAAAAGGAAAAGTGGAAGGGCGAAAAACTACGGAACAAATTGCGGAAGAGAAAAAACTTGAGAAATTTATTTCTGAATTAGAGAAACAGCGAGATGTTATTATGCAAAAAATAACAACTTTAAAACAAGAAATTTTAAAAATTACTAAAGAAATTGAAATAGAGATTGAAGAAGATGAAAAAGCAAGAGAAGATTTTTTTCGAATGGAAGATGAATTGCGAGAAAAACAAAGAAAATTAAATTTTTTGAAAGATAAATTCAATGAGGCTAAAATTGCTTTGGCGAGAATTGAAGTTCGAGAAGAAGACCTAATTGAAGATATAAAAAATGATTTGGGAATAGAAGTTAAAAAACTGAAATATGTTGAGCAAGAAATTAATGTGCCTAATACGGAACAAAAAATATTTAGGATGAAAAACCAGCTAGAGCAAATAGGTGGAATTGATCCATTGATAATGGATGAATATCAAGAAACAAATCAACGATATGAAACTTTACAACAAGAATCTGCTGATTTGGAAAAAGCAATAGTTTCTTTAAAAGAAATTGCTAAAGAAATGGATAAAAAAATAGATAAGGTTTTCACAACAGCTTTTTTTAAAATTAATAAAGAATTTTCAAAATATTTTCGAATAATTTTCGGCGGAGGAAAGGCAACCCTTATTAAAACAAAAAATTTGAAGAAGAAAGTGCGAAATATTGCGGATAGAAATGAAATTTCTAGTGAAGAACAATCCAAAATAGAAGAAAAAGATGATGTAGAAATTGTTGATAATGAAAATGAGAAGGATAATGTTGTCGGAAAAATGATAGCTGAGATTGGTGTTGATGTTTCAGCCTGCCCTCCAGGAAAAAAGATTTCTAATTTAACGATGCTTTCTGGTGGAGAGCGTTCATTAACATCACTGGCATTATTATTTGCAATTATTTCTTATAATCCACCGCCATTCGCAGTTTTAGATGAAGTGGAGGCAGCATTAGATGAGGCAAATTCTCTCCGTTTTGGAAAAATTTTACAAGAACTTTCTAATAACACGCAATTTATTGCCATCACACATAATAGGGAGACAATGCGTCAGGCTGCTTATCTTTACGGAGCAACAATGGGTGATGATGGAGTCACTAAATTATTATCGGTCAAACTTGATAAACATAAATAGTTCTATATACAGATGTTGACTAAATTAAAATAACAGTGTATTCTCTTAGGAGTAGAAGGTTAAATAATATTTAAATACGGATAATTAATATTCCGGGATAATTCCTCCGGTTTTTGATTTGCTGTTACAAAGAAATGAATAATAAATTGATAAAATTTAATTTAAGTCAACGAAAATCAGACAATATTCCAGAGATAAAGTCGGGAGATATCGTTAGGGTCCATAGAAAAATTAAGGAAGGTAGTAAGGAAAGAATACAAGTGTTTGAGGGTATAATAATCGCTATTAAAGGAAAACAAAGTAGTTCGCCAATGATTACTGTAAGAAAAGTTTCCAATGGTGTCGGTGTTGAGTTAGTTATACCAATATATTCTTCAGATGTAGATAAGATTGAGCTTGTGAAAAGAGCTGGTGTTAGACGATCAAAGCTTTATTATCTTAGAGATAAATCAGCGAAATCTATGCGATTAAAATATAAAGATATGGCTGATTTCGCTAAAGTTACTGAAGAGAAAAAAGAGAATATTATCGAGGAAAAGGCTGAGACTGAAACAAAGAAAGAGTCCTCTGCTGAGAAGGAGAATAAAAAAGAAGACAGAAAAGATAAAACTGGAAAAGACAACGGTGAAAAAGATGATAAAAAGAAGGAGAAATAATTATTTTAGGTTGAGTTGTTTGCAGTATTTGAAAAAAATTATTTGTACGGTATAATAGCCGTGGTGCTGGAACTGGTAGACAGGCTAGCTTGAGGGGCTAGTGCTTGTAAAAGCGTGCGAGTTCAAATCTCGCTCACGGCACTTTATGGGTTTCTGGGTACAATATTTTATATTTTTTTAACTAAATAATGTAGAATATGTCAGACGATAATTTTTTAGATTTAAGCATTGTATCTATATACTAATATGGACGATTAGCTCAGCTCCCGCCAAAAGAGGAGGCGGACAGGAGTTAGAGCGG
This sequence comes from Parcubacteria group bacterium M6-OD1-3, assembly GCA_003056165.1. Taxonomy (GTDB): domain Bacteria; phylum Patescibacteriota; class Minisyncoccia; order Moranbacterales; family UBA9337; genus LSNR01. Next base: position 52,809 of record LSNR01000014.1, read on the forward strand.
TCCGCAGTTGAAAAGATAATTGATTAAATTAAATTAGTGTTGTAAGTTAAGGACGATTAGCTCAGCTGGTTAGAGCGCTTCCCTTACAAGGAAGAAGTCACTGGTTCGAATCCAGTATCGTCCACTAAATATAAAGAAGCGACAAAGAAGTAATGAATTAAGGTAATTAGTCACAGCTAGCAAAGAGTCAAAAACTTTGTGTAGAGAGTTTATTCCCGATATAAACTTGCAGGGTATTGAGATACCCTATCGATACTGTGAGTCATTGCGGATTATATTTAGGATAACATTTGTCAGTTGGCTGATAGGCGGTTTGTTTAGCCATTAAGATTGAATGAAGTTTGAATAACTGTGATATAGGGACTATAGCTCAGTGGTAGAGCGCACGGCTCATAACCGTTTGGTCGTAGGTTCGAATCCTGCTAGTCCCACTAAATTGAAAGTTAAGAGGGCGTATAGCTCAGTTGGTTAGAGCGCAACACTGATAATGTTGAGGTCCCAGGTTCAAATCCTGGTACGCCCACAAGTAGTCGGCGAACTTGCCAAACTTTCTATTGAAGTATAAAATTTATATATTAATCGAAACGATATAAATATTTAGTGAGTTTAATAATTATAAGTTAGTGGAAAGTTATGATCAAGGCAGGCCTGCCAAATTTTCTGTTAGTTTAATCTATAAGTTAATGGAAAGTTAGACAGGCGGGTGTCGTATAGTGGTTATTACACGTCCTTGCCAAGGATGAGACGGCGGTTCGATTCCGCTCACTCGCTCAATTAAGAAAAATAAGGTAGAATATATTAATAAAAGTCAATTTTTTTAAGTATTGACAAACTATCTAAAAAATTATAGTATGAAGATTATTGTTATATCACAAATTATCGTATCAATTCTTTTAATAGTATCCATTTTAATGCAAAATCGTGGTTCGGGGTTGAGTGCTGCTCTTGGAGGAGGTATGGGAGGTTATCATACTAAAAGAGGTTTTGAAAAGTTTTTGAATAATTCTGCAGTTGTTTTATCAGTAATGTTTATTTTGTTAGCGATAATAAGTGTCTTTCGTTAAGATTTATAAATTTTAAAATTTAAAGTCGTATTAGTAAATTGAGTATATTTGCAAAAAGAAATTGGCGTTATGTTTCGAGAGTATTAAACTTTAAAGAAAAAGTTATAATTTTTTCTTTAATATTTTTAGTGTTAGGCTCTTCTTTCTTTTGGATTGGAAAAATATATTTATCTATGACTAAAGAGGTTCCAAGTCTTGGAGGCACCTATGTCGAAGGAACGGTTGGACAACCAATGTATATTAATCCACTTCTATCACAGACCAATGATGTTGATGGAGGTTTAACTCGCCTGATTTATAGTAGTTTGTTGAAATATGATAATGATGGAGAGTTAGTTGATGATTTGGCAGAAAGATATGATGTTTCGGAAGACGGCAAGGAATATATTTTTTATATTAAAAAAAATATTAAATGGCATGATGGAGAAACATTAACGGCGAATGACATTGTGTTTACAATCAATACACTTAGAGATCCATTATTTAAAAGCCCTCTTCGTCAAAATTGGCAGGGAGTTACAATCGAAAAAGTTGACGATTATACAGTTAAGTTTATTTTGGAAAAGCCATATTTTGGATTTTTGGAAAATTTAACGGTTGGAATATTGCCAGAACATATTTGGAATAATGTTAATTCAGAAAAATTTCCTTTAGCAAAATATAATTTGGAGCCAATTGGAACTGGTCCATATAAGTTTGTTAATTTTCATAAAGATGCTGATGGAAATATTTTAGATTATGAGTTAGTATCGTTCGCTGATTATTTTTTTGGAGAACCATATATTTCTAAACTGGCATTTAATTTCTATACGGATAAACAATCAGAGCGAGAAGCTTATAATAGAAAAGAAATTAATGGAATTAGTAATTTATCTCCAGATAAAAGTAATACCAATGATTTTAGAAAAAATACAAGTATCTATAAATTAGATATCCCATGGTCATTTACGGTATTTTTTAATAAAACAAAGAATATCGCCTTGGCAAATAAAGAAGTAAGGCTGGCACTTACCTTAGCTACTAATAAAAAAGAGATAATTGGGAAGGTTTTGCATAACGAGGCAACAGTAATAAATTCCCCATTTTTTCCTGGAACAAAAGAATATGCTAATAATATCGAACGACCAAAATTTGATATTGAAAAGGCGAAGAAATTACTGGAAGATAACGGTTGGAAAGTTGGAGAAAATAATGTACGAGAAAAAGATGAAGTAAAACTTCAATTTACTATATTTACCATAAATTCGGCTGATTTAATAAAAACTGTCGATTTGCTGAAAGAGCAATGGAAAAAAATTGGGGCAGATGTTCGTGTAGAGGCCCTGTCATTTTCTGATATTCAACAAAATCATATTAGACCAAGAGAATATGATGCTTTACTAGTTGGACAAGATGCTAGTTTTAATGTAGACCCATATTCATTTTGGCATTCTAGCCAAAAAAGGGATCCTGGATTGAATTGGTCATTATTTGATAATAGTGAAGCAGATAAAATGATTGAAGAAGCTAGGGAAGAAAAGGATAGAAATAAAAGGATCGAAAAATATCACAAATTCCAAGAAATTATTGCTCAAGAAGTTCCAGCAATATTCTTATTTTCTCCAAAATATTTATATTTAGTAGAAAGTAATGTTAAAGGGATAGACATTAAGAAAATCAATTCTCCTCAATGGCGATTTGCTAATGTGGCTAAATGGTATATTGAAACAAAGAGAATTCGAAAATAAGAGCTTGTAATAAAAAATAAAAAACAAAATTATGAATGAACTTGATAAGTTTAATCTGAGGAAAGTTATTTTAGATGAGTATTTGCAAATTGAAGAGGGATTAAAATTGGGACAAGAAATTAAAATCGACGGTGATTTCAAGTCGATTACGGTTTCTGGAATGGGCGGATCGGCTTTACCTGCGGATGTTTTAAAAATTTTAATTGCTGACAATTTGCAAAGTGATGAAAAAAATGTTTCAAAAAAATATTTTCAAATATATCAAAACAGAAGTTATGGATTACCAATGGAGGCATATGATAATTCGTTGAATATAATTTGTTCTTACTCTGGAAATACAGAGGAAACAATTGCATCTTTTCAGGAGGCATTAAAAAATGATTTATTATGCGTGGGGATTTCTAACGGAGGAAAAATCGAAGAAATGTGCAAAGAAAATGGCGTTCCTCATATAAAAATTCCATATCCTTTTGAAAATTTTCAACCAAGAATGGCGACGGGATATTTTGTTTTTGCCATTTTCAAAATACTGGAAAATTTAGGTGTCGTTAAAAACAATGATGATAATTTTATAAAAGACGCTGATAAATTGAAGGAGAGAACTCTTGCAATGGAAGAAGATGGAAAAAAACTAGCTAAAAAACTAGTTGGAAAAACGCCGATTATTTATTCAACGGAGCAATTGAAGGCGTTAGCGATGATTTGGAAAATTAAATTTAATGAAAATTCCAAGACGCCAGCTTTTTGGAATTATTTTCCAGAAGTTAATCATAATGAAATGGTTGGATTTACCAATCCTCAAGCAGACTTCTTTTTCATAATGCTTCGCGACAGAGATATTCATCCGCAGATGCTAAAGCGCTTTGAAACTATGTCGAAATTGATGAGTGAAAAGGGGCTGGAAACTGCGATTGTAAATATAGAAGGAAAGAATGTTTTAGAAAAAATATTCTCGACTCTTTATCTCGGTGATTGGACTTCATATTATTTGGCTTTAGAATACAATATTGATCCAACGCCAGTTGAAATGGTTGAAAAATTTAAAAAATTAATTGCTTAAAACATAAACAATGTTCTGGAATCTAACATGATACGATTAACGTATTATATATGTGTTAGTCGAGTGCGTTTTTATTAATATAATAAAATCTTTAAAAAATTAAAAAACTATGATAACAAAAGAAGAAAAAAAAGCTTTAGCGATAAAGCTTTTACAAAAAAATATGAATTATAAAAAAAATGAAGAAAGTAAGAATGGAAGAAACAGGAATAATGAAAACAAAAAGCGTAATTATGATTATAAAAACGCTAAAAATAATCAGCAACGAAATAATAATTTTCGAAATGAGTCTGGTGTAATTAAAACAAAAATTAAAGGATTGCGAATTATTCCTTTAGGCGGTCAAGAAGAAGTCGGTCGAAATATGACGGTTTTTGAATATAAGAATGACATTGTAATCTTGGATATGGGTTTACAATTTCCAGAAGAGGATATGTTGGGAGTTGATTATATTGTACCTGATATTTCATATCTTAAAGGGAAAGAGAAAAATATTCGTGGAGTGATTTTTAGTCATGGACACTTAGATCACATCGGTGCGGCACCAATTTTATTGCAACAGTTAAATTACCCGACAGTTGTTGGGCGAGATTTCACTTTGGCGTTGGTTAAACATAAAATGGAAGATCACGAAAAAGATTCAGCAAAACGATTGAAAATTATTAATATCAAATCAATCGATCAGAAGATTAGATTGGGAGATTTTAAAATAAGTTTTTTCAAAATAGAACATTCTGTAATGGATGCAGTTGGTGTCATCTTTGAAACTTCAGAAGGAACGATAATTCATCCTGGGGATTGGACGGTTGGTCGGGACGAAAAAGGAGCTCGGACGATTTCTTATGAAAATCTTTCCAAATTACCTCGTCCGACAATTTTAATGTTGGAAAGTCTCGGAGCAACGGATCACACTGAACCGCCATCGGAAAAAAAGATGTATGAAAATCTAACAGATATTATTGGCTCTGCCAAAGGTAAAACTATTATTGCAACATTTGCCTCACAAGTAGAAAGAATTGGGAAAATATTTGATATTTGTCAACGAGCTGGAAAGAAAGTTGCACTAGATGGATATAGTATGAAAATGAATGTAGAAATTGCCAGAAAACTGGGATACATTAAGCCAGCAAAAGAAATATTGATTGATATTAGGGATATTCATAAATATTCGGATGACAAAGTTGTGGTTATTTGTACAGGGGCACAAGGTGAAGGTAATGCTGTTCTTTCTAGAATGGTGGCTGATAGCCATCGTTATGTAAGAATTAGTAAGAAAGATACAATAGTATTTTCTTCTTCCGTTATCCCAGGAAATGAGAGAACTATTCAAAGATTGAAAGATAACTTATATCGCAAATGTGATAATGTTATTCATACTAATATGATGGATGTTCATATTAGCGGACATTGTAATGCTTCGGATATTCAAGAAATGATAAAACAAGTTAAACCTGATTACTATATCCCGGTTTATGCTAACCATTATTTCCTTAAAGAAGCTCAAAAACTTGCGATAAAAATTGGATTTAACCCAAAAAATATTTTCATTTTGGATAATGGTAGTGTTTTTCAATTGCACAATAAAAAAGCTACATTGACAAAAGAAAGAATAAAAACGGATTACGTTTTTATTGATGGACTCGGTGTCGGTGATGTCGGACAGGTGGTTTTGAGGGATAGACAAATGTTGGCCGAAGATGGAATGTTTGTAATTACGGTTATTATTGATAGCAAAACTAAAAAAGTTATTGGTAATATGCAGATAACTTCTCGAGGATTTATTTATGTAAAAGAAAATTTTGATCTGGTAAATGCCACTAAGGAAGTTGTCAAAAAAGTTGTAAACAAAAATACCTCTAAGGATAGAAAAGCCAAAATAAATTGGGTCTTAATAAACAATCAAGTTAGAGAAGAAGTTGGAAAATTTTTATTTAAAAAAACTCAGCGACGCCCAATGGTCTTGCCGGTAATTGTAGAGGTCTAATATGTCTGAAAAATTATTTGGTGTTTTTTAAATTCTATTGTAAAATGTTTACAGAGTTTTAAAAATAAATATATTTTAAATAAGTATTTTGAAACAACCAAATGAAAAATAAAGACAAACCTTTTGTTCAAGTTGAAAATAATTTTGTTGATCCAACAAAAATAGTAAAAACACTTGGAATAAAAACGGGGGATAAAATTGCTGACTTTGGCTGTGGTCCAGGATATTTTTCTATTCCAATTGCTAGAGTTGTTGGAGAGGATGGTGAAGTTTACGCCTTCGATGTGTTGCCTTCCGCATTAGAAGCTTTAGAAAGTCAAGCAAAAATACAAGGAATTGATAATATTGTAATTAAAAGAGTCAATCTGGAAAAGTATCAAAGTTCTGAATTAACAGATGAAAGTGTTGATTGGGTTATCCTTAAAAATATTTTATTTCAAAACAATAAAAAGAAAAATATTATAAAAGAAGCTTATCGTGTATTAAAAAAGGGTGGAAAAGTTCTTATTATGGAGTGGGATAAAAATTTAGCTATGGGCCCAATTCAAAAAAAACGAATAGCCCCACAAGATTTAATAGAAATAATTGATGAAGAGGGTTTGATTTTTGAGAAACAGATGACTGCCGGTAATTATCACTATATTATAATTGCTGTAAAGCTATAATGTTTTTAAATTTCATAGAAAAATAAAAATAAAAATAAGTATGCGCAAAATGAAAAAGAAATTTGTAAAAACAATCGTTATATTATTGATGTTTGTTTTGATAGTACCATTGTTTTCTGGTTGTTCTGAGAAATCATCTAATAAATATAAAATTGATCTTGAAATTTGGGGGGTATTTGATGATAATACCGATTTTGCGGAAGCTATAAGTGAATATAGAAATATTAATCCTTTTATAGATAAAATAACTTATAAAAAATTTCCAGTTGATGGATATAAAGATGAGATTATTAATGCTTTGGCTTCAGGAAACGGTCCGGATATTTTCTTGATTAATAACGCTTGGATGCCATCTTATGAAGATAAAGTTGCTTTAGCGCCAAAATATATTTTAAATGAGCAAGCTTTTCGAGAAAATTTTATTGATATAGTAGCTGATGATTTTATAGGTAAATCTGGTGAAATTTATGGAGCTCCGCTAAGTGTTGATTCTTTGGCCCTTTACTATAATAAAGATTTACTAAATGCCTCTGGTATAACAGCTCCGCCAGCGACTTGGAGTGAATTAATTGAAGATACTAGAAAAATAACTAAAGTAGATGAATTTGGAACTATTTCACAGTCCGGTGTAGCGTTGGGGACAGCTTATAATATCAATAGATCAACGGACATTCTTGATTTATTAATGTTCCAGCAAGGAGCACAGATGCCCAATAAAAACAACATATCGTTTAAACCAGACTATAATATTGGTGAAAAGGTTATATCTTTCTATACTCAATTTGCTCGGTCTAGCTCGCCAGCATATTCGTGGAATAAGCAAATGCATTATTCCATAGATGCTTTTTATGAAGGAGATTTGGCAATGATGTTAAATTATTCTTGGCATATAAATACTATCAAAAATAAAAATGCTAAATTAAACTTTGCGATTGCTCCAGTTCCACAAATATCAAAGGAGAATCCTGTTGATTATGCAAACTACTGGTCATTTGTGGTAAATAAAAACAAAAAAATCAAGCAATTGGATGAAAAAAGACCCATCACTGATGAGATTAGAATAGGTGAATCTTGGCAGTTTTTGAAGTTTCTAACTTTTAAAAATGATGGAAAGTTTCTTTTAATGAATATGAAATCTAAAAAAGTTAAAGAATATCCTGTAATGTTGGATCCAGCCGGAGTTTATTTAAAGGAAACTGGTAAATTAGCAGCTCGGCGTGATTTAATTGAAAAACAAAAAACAGATCCAGTATTAGGAGCTTTTGCTTATGGGAATTTAATAGCAAAAACTTGGTACAAAAAAGATTCTAGTCTCATAGAAACTATCTGGGCGAAAGTTATTGATGATGTAAATAATGGAGATATAACTCCTGGACAAGCATTTCAGTTAGTTGTTTCTAGGATAAGTCAGGTGAATAGAAAATAATTATTTACTTATAATATTTAAAAATTTGAAATTTTTTATAGGATAAAAAAACAATAAAATGAATAATAAAACGAAATTGTTAAATATAATAAAGAAAAGCAAATTGACAAATAAAGAACAGAATGATTTTGGTAAATATTTGAATAGTTTAAGGTTTGATAATTTAGAGCGAATGATAAAAATGTTTGGAAATAAATCGAATGAATTAGCTGATTTTTGGTTGAGCTTGAGGACAAGAATTTTTTTACTCCAAGAAATAGATACAAGTAATAAAATTATAGAAGTAGAAAAAGAAAAAATCAAAAAAAGTATTATAGATATGAATGATGAGGAATTTTATGCTTGTGTCTATACGATGAAGATTGAGGCTAATACGACGAAAGTTGATTTAGATAGGAAAATCAAAAATTTATTAAAAGCAGAAAAAGAAAATCATCAGAAATTTGTAGAAATATCAAATAATTTATTAAGGGGTATTTTTAAAAAACAAGCAAAAAAAGTGAAGAAGAATGATGAACAAAGATATGAGAATGTACTTAATAAAATTAAAGGATTGAACTAGAAATATGAGAGATGAAATAAAAGTTAATAATGATAGTGGCAGAAAATCTTTGGAGCAATTAAATTTTAGCTACCACAAAGAAGTCATCTTCAATCAGAAAATATCTTTAATGGATAACAGAAGAATAGAGGAATATGGTATAATTAAAGAATTAAATCAGGAAGTGGAAAACAGTGGGAAAAGAAAAGGTATTATGCGTAGACTTGAAGAGGTTGCTGGTAAGAATAAACTTTTAAGAGGAGCTATCGTTGCTGGAATACTATTGACAACGGATTCAGCGATTGGTCGAACGGTTATAAATAATAAGGAAGTCAATAATGCAATGACAAATTTTATACAAGGAATTCGTGTTGAGAAAAAAACTAGTAATGAAGAAATTGATACTCAAAGAAGATTTGTGGAAGGAATAAATAATCCAAATAAAGAGAATTTTACTGAAAAAACTGAAAAACAAGAGGAAATAAAGGAAAAATTTGTAGAACCAAAAAAGGGGACATCAGAATATTATCTTTGGAAGTTAATGCCAGGTACAAAAGAAGAAAAAGAGAAAATAATTAAAGAGCGTCGACGAGAGCAAGTGGAAAAACAATCAGCTAAAGCTTCAGACGAAGAACAATTAGGAAAAAAAATTAATATAAAAAACGGTAGATTTAATTTACGACCAAGCCAATCTATTCGTCGCATAGTTTCTCCCGAAACAACTTTATATACAATTGAGATTCAAAAACAACAGCAAGATTTACGGCAAAAGTTATTAGATAGTAATAACTATAATTTTCCAAAATCTAATATCCACATCAATCCAGATGCTAGTGTCGGTAATGTAGACGCAAATTCTAGTGCCAGAGTAAGAATTGGTCCGAATGTTCAGGTGGGAAATATAGAAGCGGAAGATAATGCGGACATACAAATTGGCACTGCAAGATATTAATCACTATGAGTAATAAAAAAGAAAATTCGTTAGCTGAAGGAGATAATAAAGAAAAAGCATCAAAAAATAATTTGGTTGATAAATTAAAAGAGATAGATGTAATTGGGAAAGAGGAGGAAAGTATATTGAAATTATTACAAGATGAATTAAACGATTTTAAAAGTGAAGAGTTAGATACGAAGAAAAAAGAAGGTGGTGTTTTGAGCAATTTGGCGGAAATATACAGGAATAATAAACTGTTAAAGGCTACAATAGTTGGATTAAATATATCAATAATTATACCTGAAGTAGCGATTGCAAAAAATTTAGTAGGAGCTAATGGTTCAATGTTGGAGCTTAAAAGTAGCGACAGTTTAAATTCTGCGACTAAATTGCTCTTGGAACAATTAAAAATTGGAAAAGTCGACAAGAATTTATTAAATGCCCAAATATCAAGTGTAGATGTTGATAATGTGGAAGCTAATAAGATAGAGGAAAAACAAGGATATAAATCTGATGAAGAGGGAGCAAATACTCAAGAAATGCGTGCAGTTATTGATGCAGTTCTTCAACATAAAAAATATCAAGAAAAATTAGTTGAAAGATATGGTGAAGATGGGGCTAGAGAGTATATCAATAAAATAAAAGAGCAAGAGGATCGAATAATTGGACCAAATGGTGAAGATTGGTATAATGAAGAAGATGTAAAAAAAGGTGTAATTGTCAATGAACAAAGGAATAGTTCTGATTTTAGATTGGATAAAAGTAAAAAATATACAGTAGAACATACGAGAAAAGAAGTTATGCAACATATTGGTAGTGAAGATTATCTAAATAAACTAACAAAAGAATTCAATGGTGACGAGAATAGAGCCAGAAAAGAACAGAAAAAAAGAGTAAATCGTGTCAAAAATGCCGAAGTGAATATTAAAGCTGAAAGGACTTCAGGAGAGATTTATAATATGCTGAGAAGACAAGCGAATGGAAATATCCCTAAAAATATAGTGGGAAAAGAAAGGAGAAAAATACTAACAAATATAGTTGAATATTATAAAAAATATTTTGCACGGAGAGAATTATACGGTTTTAGTATATTTGATAATAGTGAAAAAATTTATATTTTTAAAGATACTCCTAAAGGAGAGAAGTTCGATAATAGTATTAGGCATGAGTTTTTGCATAGTAGCACCCGTGGTGATAAAAATATTTCAGAAAAGGTGAAAAATATTCTTAGCGAGACATTTCGGTCTAGTAATAGAAGGAAAGAGCGTGTAATGAATGATTATTTATTAGGTAGTTCGGAGAGACTTGTTAGGAAACAACAGTTAGATTATCAATTAGAAGAGTATGGAATTAAAAAATATGGAGAAAAATTTACTAGAAAGCACTATGATGCTATAATGCAAATGTATAATATAGGTGCATTTAGTGAAGATGTAGAACAATTTATAAGAACAACAAAACCTGATTATAAAACATTTAAAGAGATTTTTGACGAAATAGCAAAAAATGAAGATGAGAAAAAGCAACAGGAAGGGACAGTATAGGATAAACGCAATACTATAAATAATAATTTTAAAAATTAAACAAAAATAAATACTATGGAGAAAAACAATAAAGTCCCAATGGGGATAGTCGTTACATTAATAGTGTTAGTAATAGTACTTATCGGAGTTATGATCGCCTTAATGATAAAGATGAAAAGCGAAGTAAATAATAATAATATAAATTTTGGTAATGGAACAAGTAGTCTACCTAGAAATACTAAAAATGTTTACAATAATGATGATATGCCAATGAACAAAAAAATTATTTTTAATAATTTTTTCAAAATTAAATCTGAAAAGCAAAATAATGCTATAACTAATGTGGCTGGTGAAGAGATATTTACAGGTCCTGATCAGGAATATAACCAACCATCAAGTATAGTTTATAATTTTACAGATCCCAATAATCAAGAGAAATATCTTTTTATTGATTTAAATTTATATGATCTACAATCTATCGAGAAGTATGAAAATAAAAAATGGGAATATTTTAATGTTCTAGAAGAAGTGAGGGATGTGTTGGGGGGAGAGTCAACACTAAATGAAGATAGTTTTCAGTCGTCAAATGATTTAATATTTCCATCTATTCCAGCTAGTTGTTCAACACCAACTCATAGTAAATTTATTAAAACAAATTTTTTATCTGGATTTAGATTTACAACAAATTGTACTCAAGAATATGCACCTATTAAGACAGTTACATATTTTTTCGATGGATTGAGTAATAATGGTAAGTACCATATTACTTTTGAATATTCAGATCTGAAAGTAAAATCCATAGAACAATATTTTTCAGAAAATCCAGATGAAGAATCGAGTAATGAAGTTAATGTTATAGAAAAAACAACTAATTTATTTGAAAATGAAAATGATAATAATTTTACGCCGTCATTACTTAAAATTGATAAATTTATAAAATCTATTCAGTATAAATAATAATCTTAAAAATTAAACAAAAAATATTATGGAAAAAGAAATGGTTATTAGTGATAAATCTGTTGAGAGTAGAATAAAACATTATGGAAAGCAACCGTCAGAGAAAATATTGACGCCTGAAAAGCAAAAAATTATGCAAGAAAACTTAATTAATGAGTTTAAGAAATTAGGAGAAAAAGATGATATTATGAAAATTGCAGAACAAGTCTTAAAGCCAAAGCCAATTTTAGAAGTTGAAGTTTTGGAAGATGAAGTTCTCCATATTATTTATGGAGAAGAAAAAGAAGGGGATGGAAAAGAAGATATAATAGTATCAAAAAATCAGGATGATAATTTCGTTGTAAAATCATTTTATTTTGATTACATTGCAAGATCAGATTATCCTAGTTTTTCTGAACTTTTGGAAAATCCTATTTCTAGAGAGGATGAACGAAATAGGACGGGAGGAAAACGAGGAAGTTTAGATTATCATGATAATAAAGATTATAAATAAAAATAAACAGTATGAAGTTTGCAAAATTGTTTTTTTTAGGTAGTTTTTTTTTAATTTTGTTTTTTCAGATTGAAATTGCTCAAGCATATATTTCAAGAGATGAAGCGAAAGATCTTTTAGGAACACAATTTATTGAAGCATCAGATCAGAATGTTGATGCATATAGACAAAGTATCAATGTTGGGATGAGTAATGAACAAGCTGTAGATAATGTAAACCAAGCAAGTGCGCTAAGAAATAGCGATGGTTTGCCAACTTCTGATACTGTTTCTACTAATGAAGGAAGCTGGGCTTATAATGGTGATACTTTACTTTTTACGCCAAATCAAAGCTATAGTCCATCAGTAAATGAATCTAAAAGAAACTTTGATTACACACAGCGAAGAGCAAAAGGAATTGAGGAGGTTGTAGATGAAGATAAACTTGGTGGTGAAGATTATAATGATGCTTTTTATGACTTTAAAAGTGAATTAAATAGATCAAATCTTGCAAATACAAATGTAGGTAATTTAATGTTGCAGGAATATAGAGAGACAGCAGATCCAGATGAATTTATGGGTCATGCAAAAAATAAAGCAGAAGCAGATGCAATGAATAATGCAGTAGCTTATGGATTATTTGACAAGGTGGAACAAACTGCAAAAGAAAACGATATTGATCTTAATGATATTGTTGGATATAGTACGCATTTACAAATTCCGGGTGGTTATGATGTAAAAATACAAACTAAAGATGGAGAAATATATCCGCCACCACTAAATGATAATGGAGATAGCTCTGATAACTCTGCAAGTGGTGATGACGGTGGTGCTTCAAACGGAGGAAATCAATCAGATGGTAGTGGAAATGGCACTTCTGTTGTTACTGGAGATACTGGTGGTCTCGTCCCTTGCGGACATGGGTCAGATCCCGCCAATCGTTGTACTCTTTGTGATTTATTTGTGGGAGTTCAGAGAATTATCCAGTGGGGAAAGAATATTTTAGTAGCAGTAGCTTTAACAGCTATGGTTGTTGGTGGAATAATGTATATTGTTTCTGCTGGAAATCAACAAATGATGGAGTCGGCAAAAAATGTTATTAAACAAGCGTTAGTCGGGGTAATAATTGTATTGGGAGCATGGTTGATTATTAATACGGTGATGTGGTTAATAGTCGTTAAAAATGATATGGGTGTTGGAGCAGGTGGAAGTTGGTACAATTTTAGTTGTGGAGGGGGTGGGACAGTAAATACCGATGTTTTAAATAACAGTGTCAACAATGCTTTTGATAATATGTTAAATGGTTCTATAAATAATACAAATAATACTTCAAGCGGGCAAAACTCTGGTCTTCCTAGCTCAGTTTCTACATCAACATCACAACCTGCATCAACTCAAAACACGCCTCCATCAAATACAAACCCATCAAGCACACCTCCATCAACTCAAGATAGTTGTCCAGTTGGCCAGCATAGTGTTAATATAATTGATATACAAGGAAATTTGACACCAACTTGTGTTTCTGATTAAATAAAGGCTGGATAAACTTAATAGGTTCTTATTTTTTAACTTATATTATATGAAAGTAATAGAAACAGCTTATGCACAAACAATTGCCAATGCACCGACATTTGCTAGTATTTTTGGTTCAACATTAAATTTTTTGTTGCGAGCATTTACAATTATTGCTATAATTGGGTTAGTGGTTTCCGGAATGATTTATTTAACTGCGGGAGGAAATGAAGAAAGAATTTCTTTGGCGAAAAAAGCGTTTATGTATTCAATAGTTGGTATTTTGGTAGTTTTGGGAGCTAATATAATTATAAAACAAATTGGTAATTTATTATTTTAAATTGTGAATAAAAAGGAAGGAGGTGGAAATATGAAAATGAAAAAAATATTATATTCAGTATTGTCGATGGGGCTGATTGCTCCGGTTTCAATTTTTGCTTATAATCCACCAGCGAATACAACTCTTCCAGCGGGTTCGGTAACGGGAATTATTGGTAATATTATGACTTGGATGTTGGGATTGGTTGGTTTTCTGGGCGTTATTGGTTTTGCAATTTCTGGAATATTGTACCTTACTGCGGCTGGTGATGAAGATAGAATTACTACAGCAAAGAGAGCAATGACTTGGTCAATTGTCGGAGTGATTGTGGCGCTTCTTGGTGTAGTAATTATTAAAGCAGCTAACTCTATGCTTGGTGGACAAAATAGTGATTTTTAAGTTTTATTCTGGAAAGGAGAATATCTTTTTAAGGATATTATCTCCTTTCCAACCAAGTGTTATTAACTAATATAAACTTTAAAAACAAAAATATTTCGAAAAATTAACCTAATGAAATAGTTTGTTGTATAAAATTAGAATAATGAAAAATAAAAAATATTTGTACAGTTTTTTGGCAATTATTTTCTCAACATTGCCAACAGTTGCTTTAGCTCAATGGAATATGTCTAATGTCGCTACTCAGTCTAATCTACCAACTGGTACAATTTATCAAATAATCACAAATATAATGTTGTGGTTATTAGGAATTGTTGGCGTGATTGGAGTAATTGGTTTTGTTATTGCTGGTATTCTATACTTAACGGCTGCTGGTGATGAAGGAAAAATGGAATTGGGCAAGAATGCAATGACTTGGTCAATCATTGGTGTAATTGTTGCATTAATGGGTTATGTAATTATTCAGGCCGTAAATAGTATGTTAGGTGGAACAAATACCATTTTTTAGGTTTGCTGTCTTGAATATAATAAATAAAAATTGTGAAAAAAATGCTTAATAAAAAAATAATTCTGGTAATTGTGATTAGTTTTGTTTTTACAATTGGTTTTAATTTTAATACTTTGGCAGTTACTTGTCCGGATACTGTTAACTGGGATAATTCTACTGGAGTTTGTATTCCGATTAATACTGGACTTCCCCAAGGAGCAACAACTGACCCAATAATTGCTGTAGCGGAAGCAGTAATGCTATGGTTATTGAGAATTGTTGGAATAATAGCGGTAATAGCTTTCGTTGTTTCTGGAATTCAATATTTAACTTCTGCTGGTAGCGAGAGTCAAATTGAAACTGCTAAACGAAATATGAAATGGTCAATTGTTGGTGTTATCGTAGCATTGATGGGATTAATAATTTTAAATTTTGTTGATGATATGCTAAATGGTAATCTTTCTGGAAGAGGAATAGGGAGTGGCGGAGGCGGGGGCGGGGGAAATTCTGTGACCACCCCTGGAACAAATCCGTCAGGGACATGGATAAATCCTGATACAGGTTTACCATACAATAATAATAATACTACATCTGCCAGTAGAGGAGAAAATATTGTTAATTCGGCGATTAATAATAGTGCTACTACAGTGCCAAATTCACCAGTGAATAATACCGATTTACCAATAGTGAATTAAGAATTGTAAAAAATTTTTTTATAAAAATATGACAAAAAAATTTAAAATTATATTAATAGGAGGAATATTTAGTTTTTTAATGCTAATGAATTTTGTTCCGAATAATATTGTTTCAGCACAGTGTCCTTCTGGGGTTGGTGGTGGAGGTGATATATGTTTTAATAATCCATTGGGTTATAATACAGTGGATGCACTTTTACCAGCACTACTTAATAGACTACAAGGTGTAATTGTAGTATTGGCGTTAGTATTTATTGTTATTGGAGCCTTGTTATACATAACTTCTGCTGGAAATGAGAGTAGGATGACTATGGCAAAAAGTGCTATTGTCGCATCGGTGATTGGTTTAGCAGTTGGAATTGCCGCACCGTCATTCTTGCGAGAAATATATGGTGCGTTAGGAGCTAATATTCCTGGTGAAGTGGCTCAATCTTTGACAATTTCACAAATAGCTTTAAATGTCCTTAATTTTTTGCTGGGAATAGTTGGGACAATTTCAATTATTATGTTGGTGGTGGCGGGAATTATGTATTTAACTTCTGCTGGTAGCGAAAGTCAAATTGAAACTGCTAAAGCAATGACTAAATGGTCTATTGTAGGAATTATTATTGCTTTGGCGGCAATTATTATTGTTAGGCAAGTTGCTGGATTATTAACATAATCTGACATTGTTATTTAATAAATTACTTAACATTCTAAAATTGAAATTCTTTTATACTTAGAAATTTTTTTAAAAAAGTATTTAAAAACAGGTGGCTTGACAAGGCAAGCACACCTGTTTTGTTTACTCATTCAATATCCTCCTTCTCTCAATTTTTATTGAGAGATTTTTGTTTTTGAGCTTAAAGCCAAGCTCCGGTGTATGATATTCGCCAAGCTCGCGATTAATGTTGAGCTCGGCAAATATCTTTTCTGCCGTTTTTACTCGGCAGAAAATGTTAGCGTTTTTTGTCGGAAAGACATTTGCCTTCCCTATTCGGAGCACAAGTGCTCCATAGGGTAGATTAAATGGTTTACGGACATTCTGTCCAGCGACAGAATTATCGCCTTGCCATCCGATTGTTTCCCAGGGGAGGTGCCAGAATAATTTCTGATACTCTCCGGAAAATGTTATCCGATATTCCCATCCTGGGAGGAGAATATACGGAATCCAAATTTCTCCGGTTCCCGCCTTCTCTCCATTTTCTCCTGGAACGAGATTCAGTGTTCGTTCTGAAAGCGGAACGGGGAATGTTTCAACATCTCCCCATTTCCCGAATTTTTTCTCCACCGCCTTTTTCGGTTTGGGCGGAGGAGGGGACTCCTTCTCTCGCAGGAGTTCCACTCTGATTTCCGCCAAAGTTTTCTGAGAGCCGTTTTGAGAACTCTCCAAAAATCTGGCGTAATCTTTCGGACAAGGAGTGTTAGGATGTTCCAATACCCAAATTCTAACTTCCTCCAAATCGCTTTTGATTTGCGTCACTCTTTGTTGCTGACGCAACTTGGAGATGGCGTTGATTGAATCGGCAAGTTCATTCGGCAAAACTCTATTTAAAAGTCCGCTGAGATGAAGTTGGGTATCAATCTGCGGAAAGGTAGCGCTTAGCACAGTTGCAATTACGAAAAGCAACATTGTGATGCTGACTACTCGCAGAATTGTTCGCCCAAGTGTGCCGAATAAAATCCCAACGAGAATAAACAATGTTGGCCAAGCGATTGCCAGCCACCATTCTCGTTGGAGTGGTAGATGTGGAACAAGCAGACAAAAGCCAGCTATAAAAATGAAAAGCTGGACTGCTATGTCCCAATATAAAGCGATAAGTTTGTTGGCAGTTATTCCTTCTTCAGTCGGAATAACGCGTGCCAATTCCAGCGCTTCGCCTGTTGCCGTTAGTCTGATTAAACGACTAATACGAAACAGATGAAATGCATTGGCACCAATAATTGCAAAACCCAAGATTACAATAAAATTGTGGAAATTGGGAATTGCCGCCTGAATTGCCGCTAGAAAATATCCGCCAAGGATATAAAATGACAGCACTCTGGACATTGATTTTGCTTCCGTCGTTCCGGCAGTTCGTAGTGCTCGGAAGAGCACGCGAAAGGTTTCCAGCATAATAACCTCCTTTATATCGCGCGAAAAATCGCAAAAAGTTTGGCAAACGGATTTGGCCACCACGACATAGACATTGCCCGTTCCCAGTCATTGTTTATTTCTTGATAATAATTCTCAACAGCAGTTGAGGCAGATTGAATGCCTCGCTGAAGTTGCTCAATTTTTTCAAGAAGCAGTGGCCAACCAATTGTTTTTGCCCAGTGATTCAGTTCATCCAGCGTTCCAAAAGGGGCATCTTGCATTACTCCTGTCATCAGAATATAGGCTTCAAATTCTTGCTCGGTGGAACAAGATAAAACCATATCCTGTAGAATGGAAACTCCCGGACGAATATATTCCGGATCGGGAATTTTTTTTGCGGATACCGTTTTTGCGGAGCCGTCTTTTTTTTCAACGGTTACGAAACCGCGACCGACGGCATCCATAGCAATAATCAAGCGAAAATGCTTGATATATTCGGTGCCGTTGACAGTATCTTCATACTCCAAATCGTTAATCACTTTTTGGAGCATTTTCCATTTCGCTTTGGAGCCAACTTTTTTCTCGGATGACCGATCTCCGTTTTCCCATTTGGAAATGCTGAAAATATAGGAAAAAAGATGCTCGTCGTCCAACCCCTTGGGCTTGAGTCCGGTTTTGATAAATTCTTGAACAACCTCATGACCGGCGCCACCGACAATGGCGCGCCAGGCGCGAGTTAACCAGCGAAAAAAAACACCTTCTGTGATAGCTTCTGTTAAAAATCCACCAATAGCCATAATATATCCTCCTGAATAGTTTTCATTACCACATTGATAATATAAGTTTATATTGTCAAAGAGCCGGTGAGGCTCGTTATTGATTGCCTCTGTTGTTGATATGCAGTATAGATATAGGTAGCATATTAACGGCTTATATTAGTACATTATTGTTGTTTTGTCAATCCATTTGAAGCTAAGTGTCGGAGGGTGCGATGTGATATTATAGTTAATACTATACATAGTGTTATTATGAGTATTGTTAATATTTTTTTGATTGACAAAGATTGTTCTTCTGTTATGATTGGTGAGGAAAGATAAAAATAACTGCCAGGGCGGTCTTTTTTATTTCTTAATTAATTCACTAGACTCCTTACAAAGTTAATTTTGCGAGAAGTCTGTTTAAATAAAAAATAAATGACTAAATTAGTTACAGAAGAAGGATTAAAAAAACTTAAAGATGAATTAGCAAATAGAAAAATAAAAATCCGTCAAGAAATAGCCGGTGCTATTAAAGAAGCAAAAGAGCAGGGTGACTTGAGTGAAAATGCTGAATATAGTGAAGCGAAACGACAACAAGCAGAAAATGAGTCAAGAATAGCTAACTTAGAAGCAATGGTTAAAAATTATCAAGTTGTAGAAAGCAATGGTAAATCAACTGGAATAGTGGAGATCAGTTCAGATGTAAAAGTAAAATTTGATGGTAAAGAGATAACTTTTCATATTGTAGGAGCCAGCGAAGCTGATCCTTCCAGTTTTAAAATTTCCAATGAATCACCAATGGGAAAAGCTTTTATGGGAAAGAAGAGGGGTGATATTGCTGAGGTGGAAGCTCCAGGGGGAATAGTAAAATATAAAATCTTGGAAGTAAATTAAAAATTAAAAATTTCTTGGAATTTAAAATTTAAGAAAGACTATTTTAAGATAGTCTTTTTTTGATTGTTTCGGTAAATATAATTTAGTTTCTGGTACGATTTTAGATAGGATTTTAAATATTAAATAATTTACTTATCCACAAACTAATTCTAAAAAAGACTTTGTGAATTATTTGTGATATGATATGATACTAAGAAATAAAGTAACTTCATTTAAATTTTAAAATAAAACATAAAAATAAAATATAAAAAATATGAAAAAAATAGTGATAATTGCCATTATTGCCGTTGCGACGATGTTTTCCTTCGGTGGAATAAATGTTGTTTATGGCGGAGACACATCTATTGATAGTAGTGGTAATGTAATTTACAATTATAATGACAATAGTTCGCCGAAGAAAGTCAATAGCTATGTTAAAGATCCTATTGGTTGGGGAGGGGGGATCGGTGAGGGTGATAAGGGAAAAACCGGTGTTAATTGTTTTGATTATTATAGATTTCAAAGCGTTCAAGTAAATGTCGGTTCGGATGCTGATAGTTATAATGCTGGAGATGAAGTTAAGTTTATCGGTAATCTTGTAAATGAAAATAATCAACCGATTGTTAATGGAAATGTTTTTGTTCGTATTTCTCGAAAAAATAATGAGCATCCGGAAGACTGGGGTTATATAGTAGATGAATTTTTTGCTTTAGATAATATTGTTTTAAAAGCAAACGAAAGAAAAGAGGTGAGTTTCAGCTGGCATATTCCCAAGGGCACGACAGCTGGTAATTATCGGGCAAATTATTTTTTCACAGTTGGTAAAAAATTTAATTTAGGGGGATTATCTTTTTCTAATGAAGTTATTATCGGTTCCTCAAGTTTTGTTATTGAATCTCAAAACCATAATTATGTTCAGTTTGACAGATCAAAGACTAAGATTAATGAAAAAAAATATTTGCATGTAGGCAGTTTGCCGATTATAGATAAGGGTCAGTCTCCTGTACTTACCCAGATGATTGACAATACTTTCAGTGAGAATAAAGATGTAAAAATGACTTATGATTTATATTATTGGGATGGATTGAATGATGAAAATAAAATTGATTCTAAGACTGAGAATATAAATCTTTCGGCAAATTCAAAAAAGGAAATAAAATACACTTTCCCCTCAATGAATGTCAGTGTATACTTTCTAAGAGTTACTGCTGAGTATGATAATCAAAAATCAATTATAAATATTCGTTTAGCGAGCAAACAAGAGCGTCCAAGGCTCAATTATCCGGCGATTGTTTCTTTTCCGATTAAAAAAGGAGATAAGGAGATATTATATAGCTGTTTTCATAATACATCAAATGTAAATACACAAGGAAAAGTTATTGTTACTTTAATTGACGAAGAGGGAAAAAAAGTGGCGCAGATTAATCATGAAGGAGAAATTCCTTCAGCAATGTCAGCTGATAAAGTTGAATTTATTGCCAAAAAAAATTATCAAAAATTAAATTTGAAAGCAGAGGTTTATGATAAAAATGATAAGTTGGTCGATAGTTATCAGACAACTTATGATTGCGCTGATTTTGATGCTTGCGACAATAAGAACAATAAAAACAATAATTCTGCTATCAACAGAATGAGAGATAGTTCCGTAAAAGTATGGTTGATTTTGTTAGTGATATTATTTGTAGTCATATCAGTTAGCACTCTTATTGTAGTTATCATTAAGAATAAAAATAAAAAGCGATAATTGATAAAGTGATAAAAGCAGTATTGAGTGAATTTGAAAGTATATTATTTTTTTGAGGAGGATTTTGTCTCAAGTGAATTTGCAGAGAACGATTATTTATTAAATTAAAAATTGCTTAGATTTTAATTGATGAGAGTTAGTATATGTGAACAAAGAGTTTTATAAGATAAATATGTTTTGGATTAAACAAAAGAAATTGTTTTTGAGATTAAAAAATAAATAATTCACTAATAAAAAATATGATAAAAAAATATTACAAAAAAATTTTGTTAAGCGTTGCAACGATAGCATTTTTAAGCGCATTAAGCGTTCCGAGCGCTATGGCGGTTTCTTCGTCTTGCAGTTATGTGCATAATCAGACATGTTGTGGGAATGGAGCAAAAACATTGGCAACCGGAACAGTTACTATTAACCATGATATTTCTATACATGGTGGAAATAAGACTAATTTTTCTGTAGGAGATATTATCGTATTTGATTATTCTTGGGATGGAAGTTTCACAGCTACAGGTGGATATTGGGACACCCCAACAGTTTTTAAATGTTCAACATGGAACGGTTGCTTTTCTTCATTTGTTGGCGCGACTAAGTCTAATCATTATACTCAAAAAATAGTAGATGATAACGGCCGGATAGGATATGTTCAATGGCAAGCGGACGAGCATAGTAATGCGGGAATTTCGGCTTCTTCATCTGACAATAGTGTAGTAGCTTGCACCGGAGTAATTTGCGCTGTCCTGGGAAACGGAAATGCAACAATAACTGTGACCGCATCTTCAGTGTGGGTAAGGCTTTTTTCTGAGATTTTTAGCGATGTTTCTCCATCTGGATGGTATGCATCTTTAGCGCCGGAAGGCTTTATAGATGTTCCTGGAAAAGGATATATTATCGGAAATAGTAAGCTTGATGATGGATGCATTATAAGAAATATGAAAAGCCCATATACTACACTTTCGAATACTGGTAATTACAAAGGTTTAAGAATTCCAAGCAAGAGTGAAATGTTTACGGTTAATACCCCTTCCACCCCCCTTCCCAAAACTAAACCGTCAACCACAATCACTGCACCAACTAAATTTGCTCCAACTGATCCTTACGATCTCATTTCTCTAGAAGGTCAAAATATTGACTTCAAAGGGACAAATACTGTAGGAAGCGGAGGAGGATCTACAGATAGATATGTTTGGGTAGATATAGACTTAAATAAAACAAATAGTCCCTCATATTTAGGTACAGATTGTCGAGCAGTGGATGGAGTAGATACAAATGGAGATGGTACTGTTGATATTAACGATTTATTACGCTTTGATTATATATATCCTAATTTCTCCACTAGTAGTCTATCACTCGGTGATCATAAAATATGCTTTAGTGTTAGACAAAAATATGCCGATGGAACAGTTGCTTGGGCTAATCCCATTGATAATGTTGATATAAAAATTACTTCTGCTACGCCCCCTCCAACCGTCGACTTAAAAATAAACGGAAGTGATAATCCAATCTCGGTCTCAAATGGTAGTGATTTAAACCTTACTTGGACAACAAGTGATGCCACATCTTGCTCAGTAATAAATGGTATTGGCTGGAATAATCCTAGCCCAAATATTCCAAATGGAAATAATAAGGTTACAGCTTCAACAGATTCAGCTTATACACTTTCTTGTATTGGGCCAGGAGGAACTGGAAATGATAGTGTATCGGTTCAAGTAACTTCTTCTTGTACTCCAAATTATACATATTCATGCATATCGACTAATAGTGTTGATTGTAATAAACCTAGTAATTGTGGATTAAGCAACACTCCAACGAATTCTTGTCTAGCCTCTGATACTAATGGCTGTGTGCCTCCAGCAAACAAGCCACTTTCTGATTGTGAAACTGCCAATGGTGTTGGTACCTGTCCAGCAACCGGAACAACAGTTGCTTGTCCAGCTTGTGCTAATGAATCTAATTGGGTAGAAGTAAATCCTTAGTTTTGAGTGAATTTAAATACAAATAAAATAACCGCAATAAAAACAACTTTAAATAAGTTGTTTTTATTGTAAAAAATATTTTATCCACAGATAACTTTTAAAAAAGACTTGGTGCATTATTTGTGATATGGTAATATATTAAAAGATAAAGTAACTTCATTTAAATTTTAAAATAAAATATAAAAAATAAAAATATGAACAAAATAAAACAAGGTGCACTTATTGTATTTGGAATGCTTTTTGTTATGGTTCCGTTAGTTAATTTGGTTTATGCACAAACAAATGAGGATATTGTTGGTTCAACTGTTGGAATGGATCAAGAGAATAGTCCTGTTGATGAAGACATAACGGTTAATAATGAAAACATAATTATACTAGCAAATGTAAATATCTGGGATGCGAAGATAAGCAATCAAGATGGAAATAAATTAACAATAGACCTCGATATTAATAATGGTATTGGAAAATCTCAACCTAATATTAGATACGCAATTCAATTATTTGATAAAGGTAATGAGTCAAGAAAATTAGTTTCGGAAAAAGTATTTTCAGATGTTGTTAATGTTCCAGAAAATACCACTATACATAAAACAGTTAGCTATGTAGCTCCAGAATATCTCAAAGGAGATTTTGATGTAGATATAATAAGTGAAAGTAGCGGAGGACTTCCATTGGGTGGCACTACTGCTGGGAGTATAACTCTTGATGGGTCTGGCGAGTACATCGATATTCAAAATGAGAGTTGTTTCTTAACTATCAAAAATAGTTCTGATAAAAAGAAGTATACTCTTCAGGACAGTATATCTATTGAGAAAAATCAAGAAGCTGTTATCTCTTGCGATATTAAAAGTAATTTTAAGAAAAATGAAAAAGTTATCCCATATATAAATATCTATCAAAGAGATTATTTTGGAAAAAAAATAAGAGAAGAAAAAGGAGAAGCTATAGAATTAGCACCTGGCAAAACAAAAACAGCGATATTTAACTTATCTGGAGTAGATAAGCCCCAAAGTTATGATGTAGTTGTTATGTTTAAAAAAGATGGTGATGTGGTAAATACCTCTGATGACACAAATAATATAATCTCTAACAAAATATTCTTTAGATATATTGTAGCTGGGATGGGTGCTAGTATTCAAAATATTAGATTATCAAAAGATTACTATCAAAAGGGAGATTCCGCTGTAGTAGTATTAAATTGGTTGAAAAATGTGAATAAGCTTTCTGGGCCTGAAATAACTACAACCGAAGAACCTTCAATTATAGCAGAGGTAAATATTAAATCCTCTGATGGTAAAAAATGTGCTGAAGCAGTGAGAGAAAAAATGAATGAGACAAGTCAAATGAAAAATGTGGCTGTAGTTATTCCAATAGTAAATGATTGTCTCAATCCTAGCGGAACTGTTAAACTGGTAGCAGAGGACGGAACGATTTTTGATCAGCAAGAATTTCAAATTAAAAGTAATTCTACATTCCAACCAAAAAAAGATTTTGAAAAAAATAATGAAAAAAAATTATCAATCCAAAAAATAATGGCGATAGGTGTAACTATATTAGGAATAATAGTTATAGTTGGATTAATTGTTATTGTTATCAGACGGAATAAAAAAAGTGGTGGTATGATGAGCTTGTTGTTAATTTTATTAACAGCTGGTATTGTTTTTTCAACGAAAAATGTTGAGGCTACGACATTTAGCGCCTCAGTTCCTGGATTGGGTTTTGGTATTCCTATTACTGTACAAATGAATAAAAGTGTCTATAGACCGAGAGAAAATGCTACTTTATCAATGCGTGTTAATGGTTCCGTCGTAGGCACAGCTATGTTTCTCAAGCATTCTAGATATAATTTTTCTGCTAGTTTTAATGGTCATAGTTTAAGCAGACCAGGGAGCGTCAGTGGTTCAGTAGAAAGTAGATCAGGTAGATATAATGCTGGCGTCAGTGCATATGAGTCAATATGTAGACTTACCTGGTTAAATACATGTAATTGGGGGTCATCATCAAGAATTTTTAGCGGAAGTGTTCCCTATACGGTCAGAAGCGTACCAAGACCGCCGGCTAAAACCAATCCGAGAGCGATAATTGATGTTCCATCTAATAATTCCACATTTCAGCAAGGACAACGGATAACTTTTGCTGGACATGGTGTATTAGGAACTGGAGGAGGTAGAATTGATGAATATTTTTGGGCTGATGTACGACCAGGAACACCATCGTATAGAGGCACGAGATGTGCTTGTGCTGATGGCTTTGGAAATAGATGTTTAATAACTAGCGGATCAACATCCACTTACAGAACTACTGGACTTACCGTAGGAAATCATAGGATTTGTTTTAATGTTAGACAAAGATATACCGATAGAACAGTTGCTTGGGCTAATCCCATTGATAATGTCGATATAAAAATTACAACTCCTCCTCCAATCGTTGACTTAAAAATCAACGGTAGTGGCGGTCCAATTTCAAATGTTTCATCTGGTGGTGATTTGAGGATTGCTTGGACTGTACAAAATGCCACATCTTGCTTAGTAACAAGTGGTGATGGATGGACGGGCTCAAAAAATTCATCCCGTGGAAATGATAATGTCTTAGCTTCAACAACTTCAACTTATACACTTTCTTGCACTGGTCCAGGAGGAACTGGAAGTGATAGTGTTAGAGTGTATATTTGTGTCCCAAATCTTAATTATTCATGTCAGAAAACTAATGATAAGACAAGCTATTGTGCTAATCATTGTGGAGAAATATTTACTCAAAAAAATAGATGCTTTGTTTCTGATGGAAATAGTTGTAGTCCACCAGCATCAACAGTAGGTATTAAACGGGCTTCTGTTTGCGCAAATCATAATACAACTTGTTCAGCAACTGAGCCAGGTGTTTCTTGTCCAGCTTGCGCTAATGAATCTAATTGGATTGAAATAAAGCCTTAGTTTTGAGTGATTGATATTAGATATAATAATTGAAACTTGACTCAAAAAGAAGAGACAGTTTAAATAATATTGAAGCTGTCTTTTTTTTGAAAATGTAGTATAATAAAGTTAGAATCAAAAAAGTTTTATTGATAATGATTTAATAAAAATAAAATAAAAATAAATATATGTTTAAGCTCTCCGGATTTAAAAAAAATTATTTTCTAGGCATTGATTTTGGTACTTCGTCAATTAAAATAGTGGAATTGGTTTATAAAAAAAGTGGTGTATATCTATCTAACTACGGTTGGGTTAACTTACCTGCAAATAACAAAGTTTCTAAATCTACTATGACGCAGGATGAAAGAGACAGGGAAGTTGAAAAAAATTTAAAAAAACTAATTGATAAAATGAGTATTGAGAGTAATTCAGCACATATTTCGATGGGTGCTTTCAAAGGTTTATCAACTTTAGTAGAAGTTTTCGGAGCGACGGAGGATAATATGGGAGATATTGTTAAAGCAGAGGCCAATAAATATATCCCAGTATCTTTGGATGAGGTTTATTTAAGCTGGGATATAGTATCTAAGCAAAAAAAGAAAAGTGTTTTAACAAAAATAAAAGAAAGTGAATCTGATAGATTAGAGCAGAAGAATAAATCCAGTCAAGTTTTGCTTGTTGCAGCACCAAAAGAAGATGTTCGCAGGTATGAAAAAATAGTTGATAATGTAGGGCTGGAGGTGGATTCGTTAGAGTTGGATATATTTTCGGTGGTGAGATCATTGATTGGTGATGACTTAGGAACATTTTTGATAATTGATATGGGTGCAAAGATAACTAATATTATATTGGTCAAGAGAGGGATAATTACTATTAATAGGAATATTAATGTTGGCGGAGATGAAATAACTAAAAATATAATGTCTAATTTAAATGTTTCATGGTCTCGTGCAGAAGATTTTAAAAAAAGAAATGATTATCTTTCCGGTGAAGGAAAAATGATGATTGATCCAGTAGTAAATATTGTAACAAAAGAAGCTAAGCGGATTATAGAACTGGGTATCAATAATAATGAAAAAAACAAAATTGATAGTATCCTGATTACTGGAGGTGGAGTTGATATTGTTGGGATAAGTAATATTTTTTCTGACAAATTGGGCATTAAAGCGACAATGAGTGATCCTTGGAAAAAAATTATAATTGAAAATAATAAATTGAAAAATAAAAATACAAATATTTTAGCTATGTTATCTGTGGCTACGGGATTAGCACTTAAAGGTGTCGGAAGTTATAAGCGTAATTAATTTTGTGTTAAAATAAATTTGTGCTATAATTTAATGAGTTATCAGGTAATAAAATTTTTCATATAAATAACAATAAAAATAAAAAAAATGATTGATATAAATCTTCATAAAGCATCAGAAAATGACTTAAAAATAAGTCGAAGAAAAAGTATTTTTAGAAGTGGATTTTTCCTATCAGTTGCTCTGCTAGCCGTTGTTTCGGTTATTTTCGGGATAACTAAATTGTATCAGAACAATTTAATAAACAAAAAGAATTCATTGGTTCAACTGAGAGCGGATAAGTTGAATTCCTTTGATAATAATACTGTTAATAATTTGGTTAACTTTAAAAGAAGATTAGATGGAGTTTCATTTAATTTGCAAAATAAAGATAATCCTGGTGAGGTATTAAATAGCGTGGAAAACCTAATAGTTAAGGGTGCCTCTCTTAATGATTTAGACTATGACATTATGAATAATAGTCTAAAAATGGAAGTTGTTGCAGATAGTTTTAGGTTAGCTTCAAATCAAATGCTTAGTTTGAAGAAAAGTGACTTATTCAGGGATGTTTTAATTGACGATTCTTATAGAAATGAGGCTGGACAGGCTGTCTTTACTCTAACGGGTGTACTAAAAAATGAAACAAAAATAAATAAAAGATAATAAATATAAAAAGACTTTTTTATAAAAGTCCTAAAAATAATTAAAAATATGAAATTAAAATTTTTATTGATGCCTATTGCAGTGATATCTTCTATAATAATTATTATTTGGTATATTTGGCCAATGTGGTTTGATGATAAGCTAGATGATAGTATTACTTCCATAAACAAAAATATTAAATCAGTTCAGGCTGAGATTAATAAAATAGAACAAAGAAAAACAAATATTATATCTCTTGACGAATCTTTGCAAAGTCAAGGAGAGGATAAAAACTTAGTAGAGAATTATTATCCAGAAATACGCAAGGAGGAGGATGTTATAAATAAAATAAATCAGATTGCTTTTTCTACTGGGGTATATATATCTGAAATGAATATTGATTATGGTGACGATATTTCTAAAGAAAAAATGAATAAATTCTTAGCTATACCTAAGTATGTGCCTATTCCAGAAATAGTTCCAAAAAATTCAACAAAAACTGCGTCAAGTACACCAGCGAGCATATCTGCTAAGAAAGATGTTTTGTCGAAGCTGGTAGCTGTTAATTTGAAGATATATGGAAATTATGATCAAATAAAAAGTTTTCTTAATACGCTTTACCCGATTGGGTTATTGAGCAATATAGAATCATTTGAAATCAAGAAGGACGCTAATGAGCAGAAGAAGGCGGAAGGTGATAGTGATAAAAATTCATCAACTTTATTAACTAGTAATATAACCATAAATTTTGGTTATTTAAAAAAAGGAAATTCCAAACTTGCTGAATTATTAGAATCACCAACAATGGAAGTTAAACAATTCGATTTTAATATTATTGATAAATTTAGAGATTTATTACTTGAGAAATATTCTAATAGTGAAATAGGTGAAACGGGAGAATCTAATCCATTTTTTCCATAGAGAGTAACTTAGTTTGTAGTAATGATTGGTCTACTTTTTGAATGTCAAAAAAATGTTTTATTTGTAATAAAAGTGAAATAGACTATGTATTTTCAAAAAATATTTTTTAATTCTCGGAGAGATATATATTAAATTAACATAGTATATTATGTAATATTTTCTAAATCCGTTTTAATTTTTCTGCGATTCAAAATAATAAATAGTTATAAAAGTAGGGACTTAAATTGGCTATCAATACAAAAAAATGCCTGAAAATAAAAATCAAAAATCAAAAAATCAATTAATAAAAGTTGCAAAGAAATTGGGAATAAAAGCTTTAGGAAGTGCTCCAAAGAACATAGATAAGAAAAGTATTGAAATTATTCCAGAAAAAATAGGATTGAAATATAAAATGTTAGCATTCGATAAATCTGGTAAAACTGTTAGCGTCGCAATGACTGATCCACAAGATATAGAAGCAAGAAATGTTCTAACTTTTTTGGCAGAAAGAAATAAAGTAACATTTGATATTTATATTACTTCGGAAGCTGTGATGAGAGAGATTATTAGCAAATATCATTCTGCCGAAAAGGCGGTAAAAGAAGTGATGGCTTCTTTTGAAGATACTACAAATAAGGCAAACAAAACAGAAAGTAAGAAAAAAAGACAGGCTAGGCAAATGATGATTCAAGATGCTCCTGTTTCTAAATTGGTTCAAGTTATTATCAATCATGCTATTGAGGGTGGTGCCAGTGATATTCATATTGAGCCGATGGGTGATGAATACAGAGTTAGGTTTAGAGTTGATGGATTATTGCATGCATCACTAGTATTGCCAAAGAGTGTTGGAATGGCAACAATCTCACATATTAAAATATTATCTAACTTAAAAATAGATGAGACTAGAAAACCTCAAGATGGTAGGTTTAAAAGTGAGCGGGGAAAAATTATCACAAAGGAAGATGTCGATTTTCGAGTGTCGACATTACCAGTAATATCTGGCGAAAAGGTGGTGATGCGAGTATTGACTAAGGATGATAGAGTTTTTAATTTAAAAAAATTAGGTTTGTTAGGGAAGAATTACGATATTTTAAATAAAAAAATAAAAGAAACTAGCGGTATAATTTTATTGACTGGTCCTACTGGATCAGGAAAATCAACAACACTATATTCTTTTCTAAAAATTATCAATATTGAAGAGAGAAATATTGTTACGCTTGAAGACCCAGTGGAATATTCTTTAGATGGAATAAATCAAAGCCAAATAAATCCAGCGATAGGTTATACTTTTGCCAATGGTTTGCGTTCTATCCTCAGACAAGATCCAAATGTTATAATGATTGGGGAGATTCGTGATGGGGAAACTGCTGAATTAGCAATTCATGCTGCTTTGACTGGACATCTTGTTTTTTCTACTCTGCATACAAATAGCGCTATTAGTGCTATCCCAAGATTGATTGATATGGGATTGGAGCCATTTCTATTATCTTCTTCCTTGAACGCAGTAGCTGCGCAGAGATTAGTAAGAAGATTATGTGATAGTTGTAAAACAGAAATTAAATTACCAGATGCCATTTATGAAGAAATAAAAAATTCTCTCAAAAATGTGAGCGAAGAAGAAATAAAAAAATATGGTTTAAAATCACTAGATTTGGAAAATATGAAATTCTATAAAAGTGTTGGCTGTGAGGAATGTGGCGGGGTTGGATATAAAGGAAGAGTCGCAATATATGAGTGTGTTGATGTTAATAATGATTTACGAGAAGTAATCATAGAAAAAGATGAACTGTTGCTGAAGAGGACTGCCAATAAACAACATTTATTAAATATGCGACAAGATGGCTTATTAAAATCTTTGCTAGGGTTAACTTCAGTATCTGAGGTAGAAAGAATGACGGAAGGAAGTTTGACTGTGGGTGAATTAGATGATGACAAAGGATAATATAAATAATCTGTTGGAATATAATAAATATAATAAATAAATATAATAAATATTTAGATAAATATATGAGTGAAATTAAAGTCAATATTGAAAATGAGGATGAAGACAATAAATCTAATGAATTTAGTAATAGCGATAAAGATAGTAGAAATAATTCGGAAAAAAATAAAGTAACTATCTTATTAGCAGAAGATGATGAATTCATTAGAGATATTTATAATCGTATTTTTAAGATGAATGGGTATGAAGTTGTGTTAGCAACCAATGGCTTGGAAGCAATGAAGAAAATGGAAAAAATAACGCCTGATTTAATATTATTGGATGTTATGATGCCTTATCAAAATGGTAAAGAAGTTTTTAAAAAAATTAAAAAAGATGATCGATTAAAAAATATTCCCGTAGTTTTTTTGACGAATGTTTCCGCCGAAGATGATATAGAAAAAGAATTGCTGGAGCAGGCCGATAAATATTTAATTAAAGCGCATTTTACGCCCAAAGAAGTTGTGGCGGAAGTTGCTCTTTTGTTGAAAAATAAAAATGAATAATACATTGCGCGTCGGACAAAAATTAAAAAGTTATCTGTTAATAGTGGCTCAACAAAATGCTTCGGATTTACATCTAGTTGTAGGTCGACATCCTACCATTAGAGTTGATGGAAGACTAATTCCCCTTGCTGAAGAAGAGATTTTAACTCCAGAAAAAACGAAAGAATTTAGTAAAATATTGTTAACAGAAAACAATGAGCGAGAAATGTTGGAAAAGGGACAAATAAATTTTTCTTATGATTTTGAAGGTAAAGCCAGATTTAGAACTAGTGTTTATTTTCAGCAAGGAAACTTGAGTATAGCAATGCGATTGATTCAAAATAAAATAAGAACTCTCGAGGAATTGGATGTTACTACGAACTTGTATGATTTTGCAAAATATTCGCAGGGACTTGTTTTAATTACTGGACCAGTTGGACATGGAAAATCAACAACTTTAGCTGCAATAGTAGAACACATTAATCACAATTATGATAAGCATATACTTACTATCGAAGACCCTATTGAATATGTCTACCAACAAGATCGTTGTATTATTAACCAGAGAGAGATCGGTCGAGATGTCAAAAGCTTCCCTTCTGCATTAAGGGGTGTCTTCAGAGAAGATGTGAATGTTGTTCTTATCGGAGAAATGCGAGACTTAGATACAATTAGTACAACAATGACTGCAGCTGAAACCGGACATTTAATTTTTGCTACATTGCATACTAATAATAGCGCACAAACAGTAGACAGAATTGTTGATGTTTTCCCATCACATCAGCAAAATCAAATTAGGTCTCAACTAGCGAATGTTTTATTAGGAGTTTTGTCTCAAAGGTTGGTTCCGCGGATAGGTGGAGGAAGGGTTCCAGCAGTAGAGATTATGTTAAAAAATCATGCTGTAGGAAATCTCATTAGAGATAATAGATCTTATCAGATAGATTCAGTGATAGAGACGAGTCTTAAAGAGGGGATGGTTTCTCTAGACAGATCATTGGGGGAATTGGTAAAAAATGGTATAATTTCTATAGATGATGCCTTTGCTTACACTGGTAACAAAGAATATTTGAAGACAATAATAAAAAATAAATAAATTAATAGATAACGGTAAATAGTTATAATAATATTATGAGATTCAAATTTAAGGCAAAAGATAAAAAAAATAAAATACAAAGTGGCGTAGTAGATGCAATAAGTAAAGAATTAGCTGTCCAAGTCTTACAAGAAAATGATTTGAATGCTATCCTAATTGAAAGAGAAACAGGCGATTCTCCGTTGAGTCAATATTTGCATAAGTCTTGGGAAAAGGTAGGTAAAAAAGATTTGTTAGTATTTTTTCGACAATTTCATGCTTTAATATCTTCTAAAGTGCCTGTTGTTTATTCTCTTCGGGCAATTGGTGACCAAACTGAACACAAATATTTAAGTAGTCTAATTAAGGATATTGCTAATGATGTTGAGGATGGTACAACTTTTTCAGAAGCATTGGGAAGATATCCAGATGTTTTTCCTAAAGTTGTAACTAGCGTTATTAATGCTGGAGAGGTTTCTGGTAATTTAGAGGAGGCTATCAAACATGTTGCAGAAAGTACAGAAAAAAATTATCGCATTACTGCTAAGATAAGGGGAGCGTTGATTTATCCGGCTTTTATTCTGACAGCAGCTTTGATTGTCGGGTTTTTGAGTGTTGTAATTATTGTGCCAAAATTAACTTTGATCATTAAAGATCTGAATGCAGAAGTTCCATGGTATACGCATATGGTGATAGGCATCGGAGATTTTATGCAGGCTTATTGGTGGGCAGTATTAGTGGTAATTTTTGGTTTTATAATTGCTGTTGCTTATTATGTTAAAACAGAAGCTGGTCATAAGGAATGGGATAAAATACAATTAGAATTGCCAATTATTGGAAAATTGTTTCGGTATCTTTATTTGACAAAATTTGCTAATAACTTTGTAGTGATTTTAGATGGTGGTGTGCCAATAGTTCAATCACTTAATATCGTTGCAGAAGTAGTTAATAATAGTATTTATCAAGGAATAATACTTCGTTGTGCTGATGAAGTTAAAACCGGAGGAAATATTAGTACAGTGCTTGCTCAATCAGATTATATTCCTGGCATTGTTACGAAAATGGTAATAGTAGGTGAGAAAACTGGAAAAATTAGTGAATCATTAGGTAGTGTGGGAAATTTTTATGAACAAGAAATGGATGAGATGATTAAAAATTTATCGGTTTTAATTGAGCCAGTTTTAATTGTTGGATTGGGATTAGGTGTGGCGTTTTTAGCATTTTCGATTATTTTGCCGATTTATAATGTAGTGCAGAATTTCTAATTGTGTATAATGTTGATTGGCAATAACGTATTTTTCTGTCATAATTGAGTTGTTAAAGATAGCCGAAAGAATATTAGGAGTAATGTTTTGAATTTAATAAAAAGAAGTAAATATGAAAATGAAAAATAAAAAAGAGAAGGGGGGTGAAATGGAATGAAAAAATCAAATAAGAAATTGTCCGGTTTCACCTTGATTGAGCTTTTGATTGTTATTGCAATCATTGGTATTCTAGCCTCCATTGTATTGGTGAGTTTGAATAGTGCAAGACAGAAAGCGAAAGATTCTGGTGTTATGGCATCTGTTAGTTCTACCGTACCTGCTGCTGTAATTTGTATGGACGATGGAATTGCATTAACTTCTCCCGCAGGAACTGGAGCAACACCTGTTTGTACAGGATCAGATAGCAACTGGCCTGACATTACCAATTCTGACGCAAGTGCATCATGGGGCGGTTGTTCTAATGACTTGACGACTAGTGATGGAACATTTCAATATTGTGCAACTGATGGATCAAGTAATGTTATAACCTGTACCCAAAATGGCTGTACTAAATAATATTTCAGAATTTTCTTTGGAGCTTGCTAATTTTGTTTTTGTATAATAATTTAAAATTGGCAAGCAAATAGAGAGTTTTATTTTTCGTGGTGCAATGTTTTATTTTTAATAATAACTAAAGTAAGGCAACAGATTGATTTGCAATATAGCTTAATTATTTACTGAATGAATGCAGTTTTTATGTTAAAAATACAAAAAAACAACTCAGGATTTACATTAATTGAGCTTTTAATTGTTATTGCGATTATTGGTATCTTAGCCTCGATTGTATTAATTAGTTTGAATAGTGCGAGACAAAAGGCAAAGGATGCTAATTTTAAAAGTTTGGCGTCTTCACTGAATTCCGCCATTATGATGTGTTGTAATTCTGGGGGGAATATCCAAACACTTGTTAGTGGGGCTATTTGTAATCCCTCTAGTGCTGGAGAAAATTATCCAAATAGTGAAAATATAAACAGCATTGATATTAGTACTGGAACGAATAGTCAATGTAATAATCAAAATTATCAAGTAACAATTACTCCCGGAACGAAAAATCATGGAAATTGTACTAATATTACACTTAATCAAACGGGAATTATTAATTATACCGGATGCTAAATATTAATAAATAAATTTCAAAGTAACTAATTTGTTTAAATATATGACACTAATATTTTTTATAGCAGGATTGATTATCGGAAGTTTTTTGAATGTAGTGGTCTATCGATTGCGATTGACTGAGACTATTTTAGGTCGTTCACATTGTCCACACTGTAAGGCAAAAATTAAATGGTATGATAATATTCCATTGCTTAGTTTTGTCTTACTTCGAGCAAAATGTCGAACTTGCAATGGTGTAATTTCTTGGCGATATCCATTGGTAGAACTTTTTACCGGAATTATTTTTGCTCTTGTCGGAAAATATTTTTTCGTTCTAGGGAATAACTTCTCTTATTGGCAAACTGGTTTTTATTTATTAATATTTTCTTTATTTTTAGTTTTATTGTCTTATGACTGGCAATTTATGGAGATGCCAGTGATAATCTTTTGGATTTTATTGGGGGTTAGTGTGACTTATCTGATTTTTATCAGCCTTAATGAATATCTTATAGGGGTGGATTTTTATAGACTGAGTTTATTTTCTGGATTAATTGGTGGTGTTATATCTTGGACCTTTTTCTTTTTATTAGTATTTTTTTCTAAGGAAAAATGGATGGGTTGGGGAGATGTTTATGTAGGATTCTTAGCTGGTCTAATTCTAGGTTGGCAGAATATTATGCTTGGATTATTATTATCATTTATGATTGGTTCAATCTGTGCTATAATAATTGTAGTACTCAAAAAGGGAACGATGAAAAGTCAAATTCCGTTCATTCCTTTTTTAGTTATGGGGACAATTATAACTGTGTTTATTAATCAAGCTTTTCCGGAAATAATTCGGTATTTGTATTTCTAAGATGCTTAAAATTAAAAAAAAAATAAAATTAAAAAAAGGATTTACCCTAATGGAAGTGTTATTGGTTCTGGCAATTATTAGCATTATGACAGGTGCAGTCTTGTCTTATGTTGGTCAAAGTAATCATAATACAGAATTAGAAACAGTCGCTAATGAGATTGTAGCTTCTATTAGAAAAATTCAAAATTATTCTTTATCGGGCAAAGAAGTTACTCCTGGTTGTGCGAAATACAGATTTATTGCAGTTAGTGGAACAAATAGTTTTACAATTGATAATGGTGGCGGTGCGACTTGTTCTTTTAATGAAGTTCATCAACTTAAGAATGCTGTTACTTTTAGTAGTAATGTCAATTTAGAATTTAATGTTCCATTTGGTAATAGAAGTATAACTAATCCAGTTGATATTACAATAACAAAAAATAGCAATAATAATTATCATATTTGTGTGACTGGTGTTGGAGTTATAACAATGCAAAAAGCATCCTGCTAAGATTTTTTAAGATATATAATAAAATGATTAATCTACAAAATAATAAAAAAGAAAAAGGTTTTTCAATGGGTGAAGTGCTGATCTCAGTTTTTATTCTAGGAGTGACGATGGTAACTATTTTGCAGTTATTTGTTACTAGTTTAAAAAATTTTGCAGAAACAAGAGATAGTATTATTGCCTCAATGTTGGCTCAGGAGGGAATAGAATTGGTTAAAAATATTAGAGATAATAACTGGGTAAATGGGAATCTTACTTTTAATAACATAGAAAAAACGGACAATTATGCTTGTGCTATTGATATTGACAATATTTCTTGCGGGTCAGTAAACAGAGTTGATTGCAGATTTCCTGCTACAGCAGAGACTAATTGTTCATTGTATTTCAATAATAATAAATATACATATGCACATAATACTGGAACAAAAACAAAATTCAAAAGAGAGGTAGAAATTAAGAGTAATCCTAGGATTATAACTAGTAAAGTTAGTTGGGCCCCTGGTAAAGTGCCAGGTACTTCAAACTGCAATATTACTAATAAATGTGTATTTTCGAGAACAATTTTGACAAAATGGGGAGAATAAAAACATATGAAAAATTTAATGCGAATACAAAAAGAAAAAAATAAATACACTAAGCGAAAAGCTTTTACGCTTGTAGAAGTTATTGTGGCGATGTTTATATTTGTTTTAGTCATATCTGGGTCAACAATTGTTTTTGCTAACACATTCAAAGCTTATCAATCTTCCAAACATATGCAAGAAAGTTTGGAAAATGCACAGTATGCATTAAGTTTATTGTCAAAAACATTTAGGACAAGTTCCGTAGTTGATGTCGCTGGAGATAAATCTAGCGTAACAGTATTTAATTATTCTCGTAATGAATGTGTGAAGTATAGTTTTTCTGGGGGAACTTTGCAGCAGGAGACGAGCGGAGCACTCGGAATATCTGCCTGTGCTGGGATGACATTTACCACAAACGATGTTATGACTAGTGGAAATGTAACTGGGAAATTTTATGCTAGTAAAAGCGTCAAAAAAGGATCACCTGGTGCTAAGGTTGGTATGATAACTGTGACTATGACTATTATTTCAGGTAATAGTAAAATCAATATTCAAACATCATCTTCACTTAGGGATTATGGTGTATCGGATATTACATTATAAATAATATCGAAAATTTATGTTATATAATTTTAAAATTAAAAAACACAGCAAAAAAGGTTCTGTTCTCATTTTTACATTGTTTATAATGATGATTAGCTTGGTTGCCGGAATTGGTATCATTTCCGTTTCCAACTTTGATAGACAGAGTTCTCTCTCTACAACAAAAACAGTTAATTCATTTCAAATTGCTGATATGGGGCTGGAAAGAGCATTGAATGCAATTAAAAATGAATCGCCAGCGAAAAGAATAAATCAGATAGTATTTTTTAAAGATGATTGTAGCTCCGGCGAGGTAGCAAAGGATGCTTTTGGTGGTTTTGGAACTTATATAATAACATTCTATGATAGTGCGGATACTCAATTACAATGTGATGATACAATCGGTGACATTAAAAGTATAAAATCTGTTGGAAAATATAAAGGAACTAATCGTGCCGTGGAAGTAGTCTTACCTTCGCCTTAGTAATTTTGAAATCTGTAAGTTAATTGATGAATATAACCGTTGAATAAAAATCCTTCTTTTTAGGGAGGATTTTGTGTTATAATACATATCGCTATGAAAAATAAAATTGAAATTAAAAATAGAATAGAAAAATTGCGAAAAGAAATAGATAAGCATCGTTATGCTTATCATGTTTTGGATAATCCTGAAATTCCGGATGAAGTTTATGACTCATTGATGGAAGAATTGATAAAACTGGAAAATAAATATTCGCAATTCAAATCTTCTACCAGTCCGTCAAAAAGAATTGGTGGGGAGGTTTTGGATAAATTCAAAAAAGTAAAACATCAAATTAAGCAGTGGTCATTTGATGATATTTTTAATTTTGAAGAATTAAAAAAATGGGAGGAAAAAATTTTGCGGATGGTGAACAAATTATACATTACTAAAGATACAACGGTTAATACCAAGCAGAAAGAAGATGAGTTGAAAATTTTATCGTCTAATCAACAAGCTGTAACTTCCAGCTCTCAATCTATTATTTCAAATCTTGAATATGTTTGTGAACTTAAAATTGACGGCTTGAAAATTATTTTAACTTATAAAAAAGGAAAGTTGGTTCAAGCTGCAACGCGAGGAGATGGTGCTGTCGGGGAAGATGTGACTAATAATATTAAAACTATTCGCAGTATTCCATTGGAACTGACTTTGCCAATTGATTTAATTGCGGTCGGGGAAATTTGGTTGGGAAAAAATGAATTGCAACGAATAAATCAGGAGCGAAAAAAGAGAGGAGAGGCGGAATTTGCTAATACTAGAAATGCCGCCGCCGGCTCCATTCGTCAATTAGATTCCAAAGTCGTGGCGTCGCGAAAATTAAATTCTTTTATTTACAGTATTGATAAAATATCAAATTTAAAACAAGAAACCAAGACACAAATTGAGGATTTGGAATTATTAAAAAAATTGGGATTTAAAATAAATTCGCATTATAAGGTTTGTAAAAATATTGATGAGATTGAAGCATATTACAAGCGATGGGCGAAATTTTTACGAAAGGAAAAAGAAAATAAAAATATCAAAATATCCGATACCGAAATTTCGGCTAGCAAGATTGATTATGAAATTGACGGTGTTGTAATAAAAATAAATTCCAAAAAAATTCAAGATACTTTGGGTTATACAGGAAAATCTCCGCGTTGGGGAATTGCTTATAAATTTCCGGCGGAAAAAGTGACAACGATAGTAGAAGATATCGTGGTTCAAATCGGACGAACCGGAGCATTAACGCCAGTGGCGCATTTAAAACCAGTGAGAGTTGCTG
The DNA here is from genome assembly GCA_003056165.1 of Parcubacteria group bacterium M6-OD1-3. Taxonomy (GTDB): domain Bacteria; phylum Patescibacteriota; class Minisyncoccia; order Moranbacterales; family UBA9337; genus LSNR01. The sequence continues at coordinate 91,926 of LSNR01000014.1, forward strand.
GTTCGGTTGTTAGTCGAGCAACTTTACACAATGAAGATGAAATTAAAAAAATGGATGTTCGGGTTGGTGATACAGTAGTTATTCAAAAAGCTGGTGATGTAATTCCAGAAGTCGTAGATGTAATTAAGAATTTGCGTTCTGGGAAAGAACGAAAATGGCGAATACCTAAAGAATGTCCTATCTGCGGTGGGAAAGTTTCTCGAAAGAAAATTTCCAGTAATAATAAAAATAATGAGAACGAAAAACTAAGCGCCGCACATTATTGTTTAAATCCAAATTGTTTCGCCATAGAAATTCAGAGGATAATTCATTTTGTCAGTAAAAAAGGTTTTAATATTGAGGGATTAGGAAACAAAATTGTTGAACAATTGGTGCAAGAAGGAATAATCAGAGATGTAGCGGATATATTTGAAATTAAAAAAGGTGATTTAATTTTGCTGGAAAGATTTGCTGAAAAATCTGTCGATAATCTATTAAGTTCAATTGAAAAAAGCAAAAAAATACCGTTAACAAATTTTTTGTTTGCCTTGGGTATTCGTTATGTCGGAGAAGAGACGGCGGTTTTGATTTCTAATAATTTGCAAAATTTATCCAAGAGAAAAATAAAAACATTGGCGGGTATAATTAGAGTTTTTCCGAAAATCAGACTTGAAGACTGGGAAAAAATAAATGGAATTGGCGAGAAAGCGACGATGAGCTTAAATAAATGGTTTAATAATGAAAAAAATATTAAAATGCTAAATAGGATGGAGCAGTTGGGAGTTAAAATAATTGTTCCTGTTTTCGAAAAGAAAAATTTAAATCATAGAATGCAGGGACGGAGTTTTGTTTTGACGGGGAAGTTATTGAACTTTACAAGAGACGAAATAAAGGATATGATAAGGGAGGCTGGTGGAAAAATATCCTCAACAGTAAGTTCTAAAACTGATTTTTTGATTGCTGGAGAAAGTGTCGGTTCAAAATATACCAAGGCGAAAAAAACAGGTGTTAAAATTATCGGAGAGAAAGATTTTTTAAAATTTATTGGAAAATGATTTTTGAAATAGACTTCTTTGGAAAGTAATGTCGTTATGAAAATTTTTAGTTTTGAGTAAAATTTAATGAATACTTTTCGAAAGCCTAACCTTAGCTAAGCTGAGAAAAGTTGAGATAAATTTTGTCAAAAATAATTATTTGTGATAGAAAATACTTTCTAAGGAAGTCTAGTATATTAAAAATATGTCAATAACAAAAGAAGAAATAAAACATATTGCCACTTTGGCGAGAATTGGTTTAAGAGAAGAAGAAATAAACAAGAGCCAGAAAGAACTTTCTGTTGTTTTGGATTATTTTAAAAAATTGAAAAAAGTGGATACGAAAAAAATTAATTCAGTCGGGCATATTACTCGAGTGAATAGTGTCTATAGAAATGATAATATTGAAGAATGTTCGGAAAATGTTCATAAGCAAATTATGAAAAATGTTCCGCAACTTAAAGATAATCAAATCAAAGTAAGGTCTGTTTTAAAATAATAAAGTTAAAATTTACATATTCAAATAGAGTGCGAAGTAAAGTTTGGACTTGAGGAGGAGCGGAGCGACGGGAAAGACTGAATTTTGCGGAGCATAAAAGTGAAGATAATAAATTTAAAACTTACACATTTTCCATAAAATAATGATTAAAAAATTACATAAACAATTAAAAAATGGTGAAATTACTTCTACAGAGTTAACTCTGAAGTATTTTTCTAAAATTGAAAAAAAGGACAGTGATATTCTGGCTTTTTTAACATTGACTAAAGATTTAGCGGTGAAGCAAGCGCAAGCGGTTGATGAAAAAATTAAAAAGGGCGAGGAGATTGATTTGTTGGCGGGAATTCCAATGGCAATTAAGGACAATATGTGTGTTAGTGGAGAAAGAACTACTGCTGCTTCAAAAATTTTAGATAATTATATTGCACCTTATGATGCGACGGTTATAAAAAGACTTAAGAAATCTGGGGCTGTCATTTTAGGAAAAACAAATCTGGACGAATTTGCTATGGGAGCATCGACGGAAAATAGTGCTTATCAAAAAACAAAAAACCCGATTGATATTTCAAGAGTTCCTGGCGGTTCCTCTGGCGGTTCAGTGGCGTCTGTTGCTGGGAAAATGGCAGTATATGCTTTGGGCTCTGATACGGGGGGTTCCATTCGTCAGCCCTCGGCGTTTTGCGGAACGGTCGGATTAAAACCGACTTATGGACGAGTTTCTCGGCACGGATTATTGGCGATGGCATCAAGTTTAGATCAAATCGGTCCGATTACCGAGACTGTGGAAGACTCAGCAATTGTCCTTTCACGAATTGCCGGCAGAGATAAAATGGATGCTACCTCAGCAAAAAGCGGAGGGAAATCTTATGAAGATTTTTTGACCGGAGATATTTCCGGAGTGACAATCGGTGTGCCAAAAGAATATTTCGGCGATGATTTGGATGATAAGATTAGAGCTATCGCAATGAAAGCGATTGATAAATTTAAAAAATTGGGAGCTAAAATAAAAGAGATTAGCATTCCGCACAGCGAGTATGCCTTACCAGTTTATTATATTATTGTTCCATCGGAAGTCAGCTCCAATATGGCAAGATTTGACGGAATAAGGTATGGCTTGAGCATTGACAATGAAGAAAAGTCAATCTTGAATGATGGAACTTTGTTGGAAACTTATTTGGATACGCGAGAAATAGGTTTGGGTGATGAAGTGAAGAAAAGAATGATGCTGGGAACTTATACTTTATCCGCTGGATATTACGACGCTTATTACAAAAAGGCGCAAAAAGTTCGGGAACTTTTGTATCAAGATTTTCAAAAGATTTTTAATCCATCAGGAGACGGAGTTGATTTGATTTTTTCTCCGACAGCTCCTGAACCAGCTTTTAAGTTTGGTGAGAAAATGAATGACCCGTTGAAAATGTATTTAACGGATATTTATACCGTGACGGCGAATTTAGTTGGTGTTCCGGCAATTTCATTTCCGATTGGAACAGTTAAAGAAGATGGAAAAGACCTCCCTATTGGCGGGCAATTAATGGGCAAATGGTTTGGTGAAGAAGAATTATTAAATGTTGCGCATACTTTTGAAATTACAAAATAATTCCGGGTTATATTATTTGAAAATTTATGTACGAAAGAAATACAATTAAACAATGATATTTTAAATAGCGAGATTTCCACTAATCCGCAAGGAGGTAAAAACCTTATTGTCATAAAAAATAAAAAAATGGAAATTATTATTCCCGTTATCAATCAAATTATAATGAGCTTCAATTCCTTTTTGGATTCAGGTTTTTTTGCTTTTATAAAATTTTTGATAGCCATTTATGTAATAGTTCTGTTCGTAGACCTAATTTTACTTTTGGTAGTTCGCGGACTAGGCGGTGATTTGGAAAAAACTATCAAAGGAACAACGATGCCAATTGCTTCGCGAAAGAGAATGCGTAAGATGTGGGATAAAATAGAGGAGCGACTTGAGACCGGAAGTTTATCGCAATACAAGGTGGCGATTTTGGAAGCGGATAATTTGGTGGACGAAATATTGTTAAAAATTGGTTATCAAGGAAATAATATGGGCGAGAGATTAGAGAATGTTGATTCAAAACAAATTGAAGAATTTGATGATTTAAAAAAAGCTCATCAAATTAGAAATAAAATAATTTATGATAAAAATTTTGTAATAAATAAACAAGAGGCTCAAAAGGCTATTAATCCATATAGAGAATTTTTAGAGAATTTTGAAATAATTTAAAATAAATAAATTTTTAAAATAAAAATATGATATACGATTTAATTATTATTGGTGCTGGTCCAGCTGGATTAGGAGCATCAATTTACGCATCTCGTTATAAGCTAAATCATTTGGTTATTGGCGAGGAAGTGGGTGGACAAGTGGTAGAAGCATCTAAAATTGAAAATTATGCCGGCTTTGAATCAATTTCTGGGAAAGAATTGATGAATAAGTTTCGTAAACAAACGGAAGATTTAGGAGCTAAAATTATTCAAGCTTCCGTTTCGAGAGTTGAGAAAAAAGAAAACGAATTTGAAGTGTTAACAAAAGACGGAAAAAAATATTTAGCTAAAACTTTAATTTTGGCATTGGGAATGAAACCGAGAAGAATGAATATTGCCGGAGAGAATGAATTTATCGGTAAGGGAATTTCTTATTGTGCTACTTGCGACGCGATGTTCTTTAGGGATAAAACTGTAGTGGTTGTCGGTGGTGGCGATGCGGCGGCGATGGCTGCACAACATTTAGTGGAATTTGCTGACAAAGTTTATGTTTTACATCGACAAGAAACAACTTGGAATCCAGCAAGAGAAGATAGTTTAAAGGAAAATAAAAAAATTGAATTGATTTGTTGTGCGGACATTACAGAAATTAAAGGAAATAAAGTTGTCGAAGAAATTATTTACAAAAAAGATGATAAAGAATTTAATTTGGCGGTGCAGGGAGTTTTTATTGAAATTGGTTCAGTTCCGGGAATAGATATTATAAAAAAATTAAATGTAAAAACTGATGATAAGGAATATATCATTGTTAATCAAATGCAAGAGACTAACATTGATGGAGTTTGGGCGTCTGGTGATGTAACGACAGGATCGAATAAATTTCGTCAAATTATTACCGCTGTTGCTGAGGGTGCTGTTGCTTCCGGAAGTGTTTATAAAGAATTAAAATTAAAATAATGCAATGTTTTGTGTATCTTTAAAGATATCTTTAAAGATACACATCGAATTTTTTATGAGAAGAGATTTAAAAAATAAAAATATCAGAAAGATATATAAAAGATCGGGAAGTTACGCGCTAACAATTCCAATGGAAATAATTAAAGCACTTGGTATTAGAAATAAACAAAAAGTTGTTGTTGAAAAAAGAGGTGATGAAATAATAATTAAAGATTGGAAACCTGCCTGTCGAGTAGGCGGGAAATAATAATTATGGATGCAATACAATTATCGAAGAAAATGATTGAAATAAAAACGGACAAAGCTCCGCAGGCGGTTGGTCCATATTCACAAGCGATTGAATCCAACGGTCTTATCTTTGTTTCCGGACAAATAGCTATTGATTATAAGACGGGATTATTTGAAGAAAATAACGATATTGAAAAGCAATCAGAAATGGTTTTAAATAATATAAAAAATATTCTTGAAAAATGTAAGCTGAATTTGGATGATGTTGTTAAAGTGGAAATTTTCTTGAGTAATATAAAAGATTTTAAAATGGTCAATAAAATTTATGGAAAATATTTTGTAAATAATCCTAAACCCGCTCGGCAAACTGTGGAAGTTTCAAAATTGCCACTGAATGCTAAAATTGAAATATCATGTATAGCAAAAAAATAAATGCTCAAGAAATAGAAAAAGCTAAAGAAAAATTTTCTGAAATTGTCAAAGAAACCCCCTTACAATATTCTGCCAGATTATCAAAAAAATATGGATGTAGTTTTTTCCTTAAGAGAGAAGATTTGCAAGTTATTAGATCTTATAAGATAAGAGGTGCTTTTAATGCTATTAGTAATTTGGAAGAAAAAAATAGGGTTAAAGGTGTGGTGTGCGCCAGTGCTGGAAATCATGCTCAAGGTGTGGCGGTTGCATGTAAATTTTTTAAGGCAACTGGCTTTATATTTATGCCGAAAACAACACCATTACAAAAAATTGAAAGAACAAAAAAATTCGGAGGAAGATATGTGCAAGTTATTTTAGAGGGAGATAGCTTTGATGATGCTCAAAAGAAAGCTTTAGAATTTTCAAGCAGAAAAAAAATAAGCTATATCGCTCCATTTGACAATGAAAATACAATTATAGGAAATGGAACTATTGGTTTAGAAATTTTGAAGCAAATGGGTGATAAAAAAATAGATGCGGTAGTTGTGCCAATTGGTGGCGGTGGTTTGATAAGTGGTATTGGTAGTTATATTAAAGAAAAAAGTCCAAACACTAAAATAATTGGTGTTGAAGCAAATGGGAGCGCTAGTATGAAGGAAGCTTTCAAAAAAGGAAGACCAGTAGAGTTAAAAAAAGTTGAGACGTTTGCTGATGGAGTGGCCGTGAAAAAAATTGGTGATATAAATTTTAAAATTGCCAAAAAGGTTGTTGATGAGCTTATGACTGTCCCTGAAAATAGAGTTTGTGCAACTATTTTGAAATTACTTAAGGAAGAAGGAATAATTTTGGAGCCAGCGGGGGCTTTATCTATAAATGCCGTTAGAGATTTTTCAAAGAAAGAATTAAAAAATAAAAATATAGTTTGTATTTTGAGCGGTGGAAATCTTGATTTTAACAGATTACCAAATATTAAAGAACGCTATTTGAGTTATAAAGGATTGAAAAAATATTTGATAGTTAATTTCCCACAAAGACCAAAAGCTTTGAGAGAATTTGTAGATTGTCTTGGCGATGAGGATAACGTTGTGGATATTTATTATTCAGAAGCTGAAGGGCAATGGGGAGAGGCAAGGATTAACATTCAAACAACTAAAAAGAAAAACTTTGAAAAACTATATAAAAAATTAAATAAAGCTAATATTAAATTTAGAGAAAATGGTGGTTTTTAAAAATTAAAATTAAAATAATAATATGAATGCAATACAATTATCGAAGAAGATAGGGGGAAAAATTGAAGTTAAATCTAAAAAGAAATTAACTAAAGAAAATTTGGCAGTACTTTATACTCCGGGAGTGGCGGATGTTTCTCGAGCGATAGCAAAAAATAAAAAGCTTTCTTTTGAGTACACTATTCGCAAAAATATGGTAGCAGTTGTTTCGGACGGAAGTGCTGTTTTAGGATTAGGTAATATTGGACCAGAGGGAGCTTTGCCAGTGATGGAAGGCAAAGCACTTTTATTTAAAGAATTGGCGGGAATAGATGCTTTTCCAATAGTTTTAGATACTCAAGATACTGATAAGATTGTGAGATTAGTAAAAAATATTGCACCAACATTTGGCGGAATAAATTTGGAAGACATTTCTGCTCCGCGATGCTTTGAGATTGAAGAGAGGCTGAAAAAGGAGTTGGACATTCCTGTTTTCCACGATGACCAGCACGGAACAGCAATCGTAGTTTTGGCTGGATTAATTAATGCTTGTCAAGTTGTAAAAAAAGATATAAAAAAGGTTGAAGTTGTGATTTCTGGAGCAGGTGCGGCGGGAATGGCGATTGCAAAATTACTCTTAAAATATGGAATTAAAAATATTAAATTAGTTGATAGTCGAGGGATAATTTATGTTGGACGAAAAGAGGGAATGAATTGGATTAAAGATGAAATGGCAAAACTTACCAATTTGGAGAAAAGGAAAGGCGGGCTAGTCGATGCCTTGAAGAGTGCGGATGTTTTTATTGGAGTTTCTGCTCCTGGAATTTTAAAAGCAAAAGATATCGCTGTAATGAATAATAATGCAATTGTTTTTGCAATGAGTAATCCTTTGCCAGAAATTATGCCTGAAGAAGCTAAAGAAGGTGGGGCAAAAATTGTCGCTACTGGTCGCTCGGATTATCCGAATCAAATAAATAATGTGCTTGTTTTTCCTGGTATTTTTAAGGGAGCCTTAACTAAAAGAGTAAAAAATATAACAGATAATCATAAAATAAAAGTAGCAAAAGCTATTGCTAATATGATTAAAAATCCTACTGCTAAAAAAATAATCCCTAGTGCATTGAATAAACAAGTGATTAAGAAGATAGTAGAGGTGTTTTAAATTTCCTCAAAAACTCACATTTAATTAGAACATAGGTCTTCTTTTAAAGGGAGAAATTTTTTATAGAAGTTCCTTTTTTCAAGAAAATAGTGTACAATATGAACAGAGAGATGACTTGTTGCTAAAACAAAAAGTAGAATTTAAAAATTCTAAAAAAATAAAAAAAGAGGATGCTATTAAAGCAAATAAAAATAAATAATAGAATCTGGCAGAGGAATAAAAAGGGAACGTCTTTGATTGAAGCCCTAGTTTTAATATTTGTTTTTTCGGTGGCAGTACTCTCATTTTACTCTGTATTTAGTTTAAGTGTACGCTATATTACGCAGTCAAAAGATAGAACGGTGGCTATATCATTAGCGAATGAAAGAATGGAATTGTTGCGTAATTTGAGTTATGATGATGTGGCTATTATTGGTGGTATTCCAAATGGAAATGTTAATCCAGATGAAACAGTTACTGTTGGGAATAAAAGCTTTCATATTATTACTGATATTAAATATTATGATGACCCCGATGATGGAATATTTGGAGGTTCTCCTAGTGATATAATCCCGACTGACTACAAAACAGCATTGATTGTTGTTGCCTGGGGTGGAGAAAGCTCTTCGGAAAAAGTGTCATTGTCATCACGATTTGTACCTCCGGGAGTAGAAACTAATGTTGGCGGAGGGACATTGTCATTAAATGCAATCGATTTTTCTGGCACTCCAGTTGCTAATGTTTCGGTAAATTTGGTTAATACCAGCCTTTCTCCAAATGTTAATTATAATACTAATATGGACTCCAATGGAAATATTTTATTACAAGGAGTTCCTGCAGATAGTAATCAGAACTATCAGATAACACTTTCTAAAAGCGGTTACGAAACTGTAAAAACATATCCACCAGTGGGAGCGGGATTTATTCCAAAAGATACACATATGTCAATTGTGGAAGGTGTTTTGAATAGTGAAACTTTGGAAATAAATTTGCTGGCAACCTTAAAAATAAAAAGTGTTGACCCTTTTGGTATGGAAATTAGTAATGCAACTTTTGATTTGACAGGGGGTAGAAGACTGGATGATGGAACGGCTACCGCTGTATATAGTTATAATGATTCGGAGTCAACTAATAGTGATGGAGATTTTTCGTTAGATGATGAAAGTCCAGGTGAGTATATAGTTGATATTACTGGAACCACTGATACGGATTATACCTTTTGGAAGCTTAGTCCTGGAACTGATTCTGACAATAAAAAAGTTAATTTATCTCCGGGAGCTACACAAAGTTCAGATATGATTTTAATGGATAAAAATTTAGATTCGGCATTTATTACTGCTACAAATGGAGCTACAGGAGATTTCGTAGAAGGAGCTCATATAAACCTAAAGAATAATACACTTAGCTATGATGTCACTCTAGATACTGATAAATATGGAACGGTTTATTTCCCCGAAACGCTTGATGTTCCTTTACAAAATGGGGAAACATATGATTTAAAAATTACCGCTGATGGTTATGATGATTTAACTGATACGATTACAATCAATAAATATACCAATAAAGATGTAACATTAACTGCACAATAATCTTATTTTGCTTTGTGAATAAATTAAATAAAAATAAAATTTTGACTAGAAAGGGTATGAGCTTCGTGGAGATGATTATTGCTATAGGAATATTTTCCTTAATGATGATTGGAATTACTATGTTTTTCATTAAGTCTTGGAATAATTATAATTATGTTATGGATACAAATTCAAGTTCCATTTCTGCAAGTCAGGGGATTAGTAAGATTGTTAATAATATTCGTAAGGCAAGAAGTGCTGATAATGGAGCTTATCCTATTAAATCTGTAAACGATTTTGATTTAGTTATTTTTAGTGATTATGATAGAGATGGAGTTACTGAGAAAATGCACTATTATTTAAATAGTGGAAATTTGATGCTTGGAATAAGTGAGCCAAATGGCGTGCCACCAACTTATCCAAACGGAGATACAACAACAAGCACGGTCGTACTCAATGTAATAAATGATGCTTCTCATCCGATTTTCTATTATTATGATAGTACTAATAATGTCATTAATAATCCAACTGCAAATCTAGCAAGTATTAGAATGATTAAAATTAGCTTAACAGTTCAAGGAAATTCAGCTAATGATGTTAACACAGAATCTTTTGCATCGTTACGCAACTTAAATGAAAATGATACTATACAATAAAAAATTATGAAATATTATTCTAAAAATAAAAAAGGTTCAATGTTAGCATATGCTCTCATCGTGATTTCAATTGTCAGTATTCTTTTAACATCCTCGATGAAAATAGTCGTGTCGCATATGAAGTATGGGCTAACAAGAGCTTCACAGGAAGAATCTTTGCAGATTGCTGAAGCAGGAATTTATTTTTATCGTTGGTACTTGGCACATAAGGTTGAGGGTTTAACAAAAAAACAAGTCCGAGTATTTTGGTCATCGGGAAATGCTTATGGAGTGGATAGTGCTTATGAGGATGATTTCAATGGAGTAGGAAAATATAGTATTACTGTTACGCCACCAGAAGCAAACTCGACTATTGTTGTAGTTAAATCTGTTGGTTGGAGTTATAAATATCCAAATATCAAAAGGACAGTACAAGTTCGTTTTCGACAACCTTCCTGGAGTGAATTTTCTGTTTTATGCGATTCCAATATTCGTTTTGGAGCGGGAACTGAAGTCAATGGACCAATTCATAGTAATGGCGGAATTAGATTTGACGGTTTAGCTCATAATATTATAAGTAGTTCTGTGCAAAGTTATAATGACACAGATTCTGACGCTTGCAATGGAAATAATGAATTCGGTGTGCACACTTGTTTGCCTACTGCTGATCCAGCTTACCCAAATCCTGTCCCGAGTAGACCAGATGTTTTTGAGGCCGGAAGAACATTTCCAACTGTGGAAAAAGATTTTGATGGGGTTTTAGCTGATATTGCCGATATGAAAAATGAAGCCGGATGTTCTAATGTAGGTAGCTATTGTAGTAGTGATCATATTGTTGCTACAAACGGGATTTATTTTAATAATAGTGGTGTCGGTAGACATATTCAATTGCAAGCTGATGGGAATTTTAGGATACGAACTATTCAATCGTATAATACTATCTTTAACAATATTGTTAATTATTCTGGTTCATGGCAAACATTTGCCATCCCTGATGGGGGAATAATATTCGTAGAGGATAATGTTTGGGTAGAAGGAAAAATTAATAATAAAAGTGTAACAATTGTTTCGGCAGATCTTTCTGGAGGCTCAGATAGAAATATTTTTTTGCAAAATGATTTAGAATACACTAATTATGACGGGAGTGATATAATAGGATTGATTGCACAAGGTGATGTTGAAGTTATTAAAGATAGTGAAAATGATTTGAGAATTGATGCCGCACTATTAGCTCAAAACGGGAGAGTGGGGCGAGAATATTATTCGCTGGTGTCATGGGGCTGGTTTGGCTGGGGAACATGTCCTTGTAATTGGTCATGGTGTGAAGATCATAAAGATACCATTACAGTTTATGGATCAATTGCTACTAAAAAAAGATATGGTTTTGCTTGGGGCGATGGTTGTCCAAGAAGCACTGGCTACACTAATAGAATTTTAATATATGATAATAATTTGCTATATTATCCTCCACCATATTTTCCGACAGGAACAAATTACGCCATTGATCTTTGGAATGAATTATAAAAATAAAAAATATTAAATATGAGTTTTTTAAGTAAAAAAGTAGTAAGTTTTTCTGATGATGTTATTGGATTGGACATAGGTGCAACATCTGTAAAAGCTATCCATCTAGAAGATGGAGTAATTAAAAATTATGGATTTAGAGACATCCCCAATAGTGTCATTGTAAATGGAAAAATTATTAATGAAAAAAAATTGTCTGAAATAGTGAATATTGTTATCAATGAAGCAAAACCTAACAAAATGAAAACTAAAAAAGTTATTTGTTCAATTTCAGAGTCAAAATCATTTTTGCGCTTAATTTCTGTGCCAACAATGAATCAAGATGAATTAAGTGAAGCTGTAAAATGGGAAATAGAAGCAAATATTCCACTTTCGGTAGATCAAGTATATTATGATTGGAAAGTTATTGATGATATTTTTCCTAAAGATGACGGAAGGGTACATATTCTAGTTTTAGCAGCTGCTAAAAAAGTTGTTAAGCAAGTTTTAAATATCGTTGATAATGCTGGACTTGAGACTATTGGAATTGAATCTGAATCTACTGCATTGGTGCGAGCTTTGTCGGATGATAAGAATAAAAAAACAGTTTTAATTATTGAGTTGGGAAGAAATAAAACAACTTTTGTTTTTGCTATTAAAAATGTTCCTTGTTTTACCTCAAGCATACCAGTTTCTGAACAAATGATTGTGAGTCAAATAGCTAAAAAGTTTAATGTTTCTAATGAAAAGGCAAGAAAACTTGAAGAGAAAAATGGAATAAATTCATTTTTTGAAGATGAATATCTTTTTTCTTCGATAGAGCCAGCCCTAAAAAATCTTGTTAGTGAAATAGAAAAAACTATAGATTTCTATCTAGAAGGTTTGAGATATTCAGAGGCAGTTGATGAAATAATTGTTTGTGGAAAAATGTCAAAAGAAAAAAATGTTATTACATATTTGTCAAAAAAATTAAAGAGAGAAATTAAGGTTGGAAATATATTAGCTGGGCTAAATTCTGATAAAAAAGTATTACCAATTATAAAAAGAGAGGTTGCGATACAATACGCAACAGCAATTGGACTAACATTAGATTGCAATGAATAAATATTAAAATTTTATTATAGATAAAAAGTAAAATGAAAATAAAATTAAATCTTTTGCCCGAGAAAAGAGTAAAAGAGATGAAAAAAAAGAATATCTTGAGATTTGTAATCTGGCAAGAAATAGTGGTTATTTTTATGGTGGGAATGTTTCTTGTTATGATTAAGAGTGCTGATGTTGTAATAAATTTGCGATTAAGTAGCTTAGATCAACAACTTTCATCCCTGAAGCTAGGAAGTGATTTTAAAAAAATAGATAAATATGAAAGTAATTTTCGCGGTGTAAATAAAAAACTTTTTTTAGTTGAGAAAGTGCAACGAGATAATATTGATTGGTTGAATATTTTTAATGATATAAATGACGCCGTTCCTGATGGTATAACAATTGATTCGCTAGAGAATAACAATCATACAGTATCGATGACGGGAATAGCAACAACAAGGGATCGTTTAATAGTATTAAAAGGCAACCTTGATAAAATAGACTGTTTTACAAAAGTTAATGTACCATTAAATGATATTGTTTTAAAAAAAAATATTGATTTTCAAATAGATTTTAAAGTAATCAATAAATGTTTATCAGATTATGAAAAATAAAAATTTATTTATACAATATAAAATATATTTTATTGGAGGTGGATTGCTAATTTTAATCGTGGCTATGGTTTTTTTAGTCGTTAAACCAGCATTTAACAAGCTCAATAATGATAGCGATGCCGTACAAAAAAAAGCTTTAGATATGCAAATTGAGAAAAGTAAATTATCCAAATTATCGGAGCTTAGGCAAAAATTTAGCATTATTGAATCCGAGCAGGATAAATTAGATATTTTATTTACTGATGATAAAATTGTTGATTTAGTCCAAGAATTGGAATATGTAGCTGACAAAACGAATAATGATATTTCGATTAAAATTGAAGAATTAGTCAAGAAGAAAAAGAATGGGCAGTTAAAAAATACGCTAGAAGATGATTCACTTACTAATTTTAAAGATGAAGATTATTTTGAAATGGAAATAAGTTTAACAGGAAATTACGAAAATTTATTACGATTTATCCATAAACTCGATAATATGCCATATTATAATAGTTTGTTAAAATTCAATATTACTGTTACCGAAATTGATGTTAAAAATGATAAAAAAACAATTATGCCAAATAATATTAGTATTAATTTATTCAACGGAAACAAAATTAACAATAGCAGTCAAGATGTCCCAGAAAATAAGAAAAAAGTCTTACAGTCTAAATTAAGTGTAATTTTTTATTTAAATAAATGAGTACTCAAAAAACAAAAAATAATATAGCTAGTCTTTTCAAATTAGCTAAATTGAAAATTACAAAATCATTGTGGAATTATTTGTTTAGAAAATCTGGATCGATCGTGATGACTTTGTTTATTGTAATTTCAATTGTTAGCGGTTTTCTTATCTATAAATATCTTTATTCTTCTGGATGGAACGACACCAAAAAACATAACTATTTAAAAGAGGCGAGCAAAAATGATGTTGACTTTAATATGAAAAAATTCGAAAAAGTTATTAAAAATATAGAAAAGAGAACTAATAATTATAAAAAAACAGAGCCATCGGAAGTAAAAGATATTTTTCGGTTTTAAAAATAAAAAACGACTTGAATTAAGTCGTTTTTTATTTTTGCCTATATTGATGTGCCCTCGCCAGGACTCGAACCTGGAACGCTTGGTCCGAAGCCAAGTGTGATATCCATTTCACCACGGGGGCGTTTTCTTGGGCGACTACTGGGAATTGAACCCAGGTTCTCGGTACCACAAACCGATGTCCTACCATTGGACGATAGCCGCCATAAATAATATCGTACCTTAAAAGATTATCATAAATAATTAAAAATATCAACACCATATGATATTCGGTATCCTTTTTTACAGAATTGCAGTAATTTTGTTTACAAAAAAATATTTATTTGATATAATTATTGTGAAGAAAATTTATTTAAAAATTTTGTTAAACTGAGTACTTAAATTTAAAAAGGCAATTTTAGATAAATTATAAAAATTATAAAATCCTTTGACGATAGCTATCACTATTGGACTGCCGTTTGTGTAGGGGATATGAGAAGAAATTTGCAATAGCAAAAAATAGAACTCATCGGGTATGCCCGTAACAGCTGTTAACGAGAGCTTTTTATTGGTTATGTGTCAAAAAGCTAAATTAAGGTGGTACCACGATTTTATTCGTCCTTAAACATTTTGTGTTTAAGGTTTTTTTGTATAAAAATTTAAAAGATTAAAGCTATGTTTAAAAAAGTAGACTCAAGAAAAAAATATTCCGAAATGGAGGAGGAAATTTTAAAGTTTTGGGAAGAAAATAAAATTTTTGAAAAGTCAGTGGAAAACAGAGATAAAAACAACACTTATGTTTTTTACGATGGGCCACCGTTTGCAACAGGGCTACCTCATTATGGACATATTGTCGGAACGGTTTTAAAAGATGTTATTCCAAGATATTGGACAATGAAAGGAAAGCGAGTAGAGCGTCGTTGGGGTTGGGATTGTCACGGTTTGCCAATTGAAAATATTGTTGAAAAAGAACTAGGAAGCAAAACAAAAAAAGAAATTGAGGAATTGGGCGTAGATAAATTTAATAAACTTTGTCGAAGCAAAGTATTGGAATATGCTGGCGAGTGGGAAAAAATTATTCCACGCTTAGGTCGTTGGGTTGATATGAAAAATGCTTATCGGACAATGGATAAGGATTTTATGGAAAGTGTTTGGTGGACTTTTAAGCAGTTATGGGATAAAGATTTAATTTATTATAGTTATCGTTCAATGCATATTTGTCCACGATGCGAAACAACATTGTCACAGTCAGAAGTTAGCGAGGGATACAAAGATGTGAAGGATTTGTCGGTGATTGCGAAGTTTGAGATTGAATCTGCAAGCAATAATAATGACATAAAAACCTATATTCTAGCATGGACTACAACTCCTTGGACACTTCCAGGAAATGTTGCCTTGGCGGTGGGAAAAGATATTGATTATGTAAAAATTGAGAATAAAAGTGCAAGCTCTGCTGGAGCGGTAAAACATGCACCTGGAGAAAAGCTAACTGACAAAATGCAGTTACCAGGGTTTTATATTATGTCTAAAAAAGCATTTTTGAATAATTTCGGTAATATTTGGGGTCTTATTATCGGAATTGATGCAGATATGTCGTTGGTATTTTCAGAAAAGAAAACTGAGCAGGAAATTTTTAAAAAGTATAATATTGAGGAGCTAAAAGGTGCTGATTTAGTTGAATTAAAAAAATATAAACCGCTTTGGGATATTTATGCTGATGATAAAAAATTGGAAAATAGAGAGAATGGATGGAAAATTTATGATGCTGATTTTGTGACGACCGACGAAGGAACTGGTGTGGTTCATATTGCTCCGGCGTTTGGTGAAGATGATATGAAGTTAGGCAAAGAGAAAAATTTACCATTTGTTCAGCATGTTGGAATGAACGGTGTGGTTGATAAAAAAGTAGAAGCAATCGGCGGTCTGAATGTTAAACCAATTGATAATCCACAAGCAACTGATATTGAAGTAATTAAATATTTAGCAAGCAAAGAAACATTGTTTCACAAAGAAAAATTTGAACACAGTTATCCACATTGCTGGCGTTGTGATACTCCACTTATCAATTATGCCACTGGTTCATGGTTTGTTGCTGTTACAAAAATTAAGGAACAACTATTGAAGGATGCTAAAGGTATTAACTGGACACCAGAACATATTAAAAAAGGTCGTTTTGGGAAATGGTTGGAAGGTGCGCGTGATTGGTCAATTTCTCGTCAACGATTTTGGGCAAGCGTAATGCCAATCTGGGTTTGCAATAAATGTGATCACAAAAAAGTTTTTGGTAATGTTGTTGATTTAGAAAAAATTAGTGGAGAAAAAATTGATGATTTACACAAGCATAGCGTGGACAAAATTACTTTTAAATGTGATTCGCCAACTGGCGAATGTAATGGAACAATGCATCGTGTGCCAGATGTTTTGGACACTTGGTTTGATAGCGGTTCAATGCCTTATGGTCAAACTCATTATCCTTTTGAAAATAAAGAGAAATTTGAAAAAAGCTTTCCAGCGGATTTTATTGCTGAAGGAATTGATCAAACACGAGCTTGGTTTTATTATCTACATATTATTGCTGGCGGAATTTTTAATCAAAAAGCTTTTAAAAATGTAATTGTTAATGGAATTGTTTTAGCGGAAGACGGACAAAAAATGGCCAAGAAGTTGCAGAATTATCCAGATCCGATGAGTATGGTAAATGAATATGGAGCAGATTCTTTGCGATTTTATTTAGCTCAATCGCCAGTAGTTAATGCCAATGATTTAAATTTCAATAAAAAAGATTTGGAAGAAATTTCTCGGGGAACTTTTCGAATGTTATGGCAGAGTTATAGCTTTTTTGTGATGTATGCCAATATTGATAAGTATAAAGTAGAAAATAATGAGTATAAGGTAAGTGAAAATATTTTAGATAAGTGGCTTGTTTCTGAATTACATCAACTAATCAAAAATGTCGATGAACGATTAGAGAATTATGAGTTAATGCAAGCAACTAGATTATTTGCTCCATTTATTGATAATCTTTCTAATTGGTATATTCGTCGTAGTCGGAAAAGATTTTGGAAAAGTGAAAATGATAATGATAAAAATAAGGCTTATGAAACTTTGCATTATGTGCTAGTAGAATTATCTAAAGTTATTGCTCCTTTTGCGCCGTTTATTGCTGACGAAATTTATCGTAATTTGGTTAGTGGTGCTCAGCCAGCAGTTCGCAGTGAAAACAAGGATATTTCTGTTCATTTGCAAGATTATCCTGTAGCTGATAAAAATTTGATTGATAAAGAGTTAAACAAAAAAATGAAAAAAATACGAGAAATTATTACTGTTGGTTTACAATTGCGAGCTAGAAATCAAGTAAAAGTTAGACAACCTTTGTCACAATTAAAGATTGCAACAACACAGACTAATGCAAACTTAACGCGGACTGACACAAGCGAGCTACTAAATGATGAGTTTACTGAAATTATTAAAGAAGAATTGAATATTAAAAGTGTGGTGCAAGAGAATTTTAAATTTGATGATGTGGCAAAAGATATGGAGGAAGTTGGTGATATTAAAATTTTATTAGATACGGAAATTACCCCAGAGTTAAAATTGGAAGGAGAGGCAAGGGAGGTTATTCGGGCTATTCAGCAGATGCGTAAAGAAGCAGATTATCAACTTGACGACCGCATAAAAATATGCTATAGTGGAATGTCTGAGGTTTTTGAAAATTATAGCGACCTAGTCGCTAAAGAAACTTTAGCAATTGAAATAGAACCTTTACAAAATAATTTAGATCAAAAATTCGATTTGAAAAAAGAGTTTGAATTTGATAAAGAAAACTTAAGTTTGGCAATAAAAATCGCAGAATAACTTTACCTCAAAAAGCACCATCACTGCAAATGTTTGTAAAAATTTATAAATATTTGTGGTGATGGTGAAGAAATAAAAAAAAAGCGGAAATTGTCCGCGAGGAGGGGATATGAAATATATTGTGATATGGATGATGATGTATGTCATCATTCAGATGTTTTTGTTTTCTGCTGATAAAATTTCTCCGTCTGGTGGAGACAAAGTTAAAAGGGAGAAAAAAATGACGGAAATTTACCTAGAAATGTGGGCAAGTACAGTAGCTTTGTTTTTGGCGACTGAAGTTGTCCGCAATTTTTCTTTTGTGAAACTGAAAAGTTTCGCGAAAAAAATTTGGAATGATTTCTTGTGGTTTATTGAAAATCACGAGGAGTGTCCGGAATGTGGAAGTCAGGAGTACTCAATTGTAGTACTACCAGAACTTCCACATCCGATGTATTGGGATAGCAGTTATATTCCAATGGCACGAAAAAAATGTAAAAAATGCGGAACGATTTATTGAGGCTAAATCGTTCCGCAAAAAACCGAGGACAACCATTGTGTTGTACTCGGTTTTAAATTTGTTTAATAAATACTCCGGTTTTTTTACCTCGAAAATTAGAAATCTTGCAATGCTTGTCTGGTGGGCAGGAATGACTTTCTAAAACAGTCTATTGATTAGCCTGGTAACGTACCATGGTACGTTACTTAGTCTTTGCAGTGGAATTTGTTTTTGAACAATATCTAATCTTTTTAACTGATGGTTTGACTTAAAACCTCTTTTGAAATATTATTAGGTTAAATAGATAGAAAATTTTACAATCGTTATCAAAAAATAATAAATTTATATGAAGCAATCAAAATTATTTACTAAAACGCAAAAATTTGCTCCGAAAGATGAAATTTCAAAAAATGCACAACTTTTGATTCGTGCTGGCTTTGCACATAAAGAGATGGCGGGAGTTTATTCATTTTTACCTCTAGGTTTACGCGTGATTGAAAAAATTTCTGAAATTATTAAAGTAGAAATGGACGCTATAGGTGGAATGCAAATGAAAAATTCTGCTTTGCAAGTACAAAATGTTTGGGAAAAAACAAATCGTTGGGATGATGCTGTAGTAGATAATTGGTTTAAAACGGAATTGAAAAACGGAACAAAAGTTGGGCTTGCTTTTACTCACGAAGAAGCAATGACCAATTTAATGAAAAATTTTGTTTCTTCTTATAAAGATTTACCAGCTTATCCTTATGATATTCGAACAATGTTTCGCAATGAAACACGAGCTAAGTCTGGATTGATGCGAGGACGAGAATTTTATTGGAAAGCTCTATACTCTTTTTCTATTGATGAAGCACAACATAATGAATTTTATGAGCGAGCTAAAAAATCTTATCAAAAAATTTATAAGAATGTTGGTTTAGGTGCTAAAACTTATTTAACTTTTGCTAGCGGTGGAACATTTTCTAAATATTCTCATGAATTTCAAACTATTTCCGAAGCAGGAGAGGATATAATTTATGTTGATGAAGAAAAAAATATAGCAATCAACAAAGAAGTTTTGACCGACGAAGTTTTGTCTGATTTGAATGTCAATAAGGATAATTTAAAAGAAACTAAAGCAATTGAAGTTGGCAATATTTTTTCACTAGGTACAAAATTTTCTGAGCCGATTGGTTTAACTTATAAAAATAAAGATGGAAAAGAGAAAAAGGTTTTTATGGGCAGTTATGGAATTGGTATTGGACGCTTAATGGGGACTATTGTAGAAGTGTTTGCTGATGATAAGGGCATTGTTTGGCCGGAAAGTGTAGCGCCGTTTAAAATACACTTATTAGTACTCGGTACTCAGTCGGTAGTTCGCAGTCAGGCTGATGAACTTTATAGGAAGTTACAGGAGGCTGGGGTGGAAGTATTATATGACGAAAGAGATATTCAACCGGGGCAAAAATTTGCTGATTCAGATTTGATTGGTATTCCATATCGAGTGGTAATTTCTGAGCGTTCATTGAAAGATGGTGGTGTAGAATTAAAAAAACGAAATGAAGAAAAAGGTAAAATTGTTAAAATAAAAAATTTATTAGAAAATAAAAAATATGCAAGAAATAATAATTAGTTGGCTCACAGGAATGCCAAGGGAACTAGCGACTTTTTTAATGGCGATGTTACCAGTAACGGAATTGCGAGCTTCTATTCCTGTGGCAATTTTGAAATATCATTTATCTCCAATGTCGGCGTTTTTCTGGTCGGTATTAGGAAATTCATTCTTGGGAGTAATAGTTTTATTATTGATTGAGCCTATCGTAAAAAGCATAATAGAGCGGTTCGATTTTTTAAATAATATTTGGCAAAAATATATTGGCAGATTGCGAGAAAAAAACAAAGAAAAATTTGCTAAATGGGAAGCATGGGCGTTAATTTCTTTCGTAGCGATACCTTTGCCGATGACCGGAGCGTTTAGCGGAGCGGTTGCTGCTTCCATTTTTCAAATTAAGGCAAGAAAAGCAATTCCGTTAATAATTTTAGGTTGTGCAATTTCCGGAACAATAGTGACAGCATTAACTATATTTAGTAAAAATTTTGTGCATTAAAATTTTATAAAATTATGGAAAAATTAATAATTGGAAATTTAAAAATGAATATTGTTTCTGATGTCGAACGAGAAAACTATTTTAAAAGTTTTAAAAAAAGTATTAGAAATAAAAAACTTAAGCAGACAAAAATAATACTTTGTCCGCCGACAATTCACTTGGAAACATTTACTAAAAAAATTAAAAATAAAAACGTTTCTTTCGGTGCACAAAATGTTTATTACGAAAACAAAGGTTCTTATACTGGAGAAATTTCTCCTGCAATGGTAAAAAATTTTGGTGGGGAATATGTTATCATTGGACACAGTGAAAGACGAAAATATTTTAACGAAACTGATAAAACTGTAAATCAAAAAATTAAGCTGTCACTTAAAGAAAAATTACAACCGATTTTTTGTTTGGGAGAAACTTCTGAGGAAAGAAAAAGTGGGGAATTAAAAAATATTATTAGCAAACAATTAAAAAAAGGATTAGCAGATATTCCTAAAAATAAAATTTTCAAAGTAATCATTGCCTACGAGCCGATTTGGGCGATAGGGACCGGTGACATACCGACATCTGAAAATATTATGGAGGTACAAATTTTAATTAAGAAAATTTTAGTAGATAATTTTTCTTTAAATATTAACAAGTTACCGAAAATATTATACGGTGGTTCAGTGAATTATCGGAATGCCAAAAATCTTTGTTTAGATGTTGGAATGGATGGAGTATTAGTTGGTGGAGAATCTTTGCATCCCGTTGATTTTTTGAAAATAGTTGAAGTTTTGGATAAATAATTAAATTAAAAACTTTATATAATATTTTATTTTATAAAGTCAAAATAAATATGTTAGAGTATGTAAAAGATATCTTAGTCGAAGCTAAGGAAAATAATTATGCCGTAGGAGCATTCAATACTACAAATCTGGAAACCACACAAGCTATTTTAGAAGCGGCACAAGAAAAAAAATCTCCTGTAATTATTCAAGTAACGGAAAAAACGATGGATTATGCTGGCGGAAGAAATATTTTTCAAATAATTAAAAATACAGCTGAGTATTATTACCCAGAAATTCCAGTTGGTATTCATTTAGATCATGGAAAAAGTTTCGAAGTAATTCAGCGCGCAATAGAAATCGGTTTTACTTCAGTGATGTACGATGGTTCTAGAGGAAAATATGAAGATAATTTAATGACCACAAAAAGAATTTCTGAATATTGTCACAAAAAAAATATTAATATTCAAGCGGAGTTAGGGAATGTTCCTTATTTGAAAGAAGTTGGAATTATAGATGTTGATTGGGATAAATATATGACTGATCCGGAACAGGCGGAAAAATTTGTAACTGAGACAAGTATCGATGCTTTAGCTGTAGCAGTCGGTAATGCCCATGGTTTTGCCAAAGAGCGATCTAAACCAGACTACGAGAGATTGGATAATATCAGCAAACGATTAGATGTTCCTTTAATTATGCATGGTGCCTCAGATTGGGAAGAAGAGAAAGTTAGGAATGCTATTGAAAGAGGTATTAGTTGTTTTAATGTTGATACTGCCTCAAGGGTAGCTTTTATTACTAGTTTGGTTAAAACTATCAGCGAAACAAAAGAACTTTCATATGACATTAGAACTCATTTGGGAAAGGCTAGGAAAGCGATAAAAGAAACTGTTATGCATAAGATGGATATTTTTAAAAGTGCTGGAAAAATTAAGTAGTAATTATGAATATAAGAAATGAGTGAGATAAATAAAGTGCTGGTCGTAGCTCCGGTACCGTTTTTTGTTGACAGAGGAACTCCGATGCGTATTTTGGAAGAGTCTTTAGCATTGGAAAGAAAGGGTCTGAAGGTTGATATCGTTACCTATCATTTGGGTCGAGATATTAAAGATTTGGCACCGGAAAGTAAAATTAAAATACATCGCGTCGTTAGGTTTTTGTTTTGGTATAATAAAAAAGAATCGGGACCAAGCTGGCAAAAAATAATCTTGGATATGTTATTGATTGTCAAAGTTTTACGGGTCTACTTCAAAATCAAGCCGGATGTTATTCATGCTCATTTACACGAAGGCGTTTTAATTGGTTGGCTTGTTCAAAAAATTATTTTTTGGAAAAAAATAAAACTAGTAGCTGATTTTCATGGAGAATTAGTTAATGAAATGACCTCACACGGCTATTTAAACGGAGGCTGGCTCAAAAAAATTTTTCATTTTCTGGAAAAAGTAATTTTTTCAATGGGTGATTGGACAATTGCCAGTTCCGGAGAATTAAAGACAATAATTTATAAATCAAAAAAAGATAATAGAGTGGATATTGTTTTGGATGGCGTAAATTTAGAAAGATATAATTTAAAAAATAAAGACGCTCATACCAACACAAACAATACTTTGCTAACAATTATTTATTCTGGAGCATTCGTCCAGAATAAAGGAATCGATTTGTTATTGGAGGCTATTTTAAAAATTTCGCAAAAAAATATTAAGGATGTATCATTTATTTTGGCGGGAGGTCCAATTGAAAATATAAAAGACTTTATTAAAAAAAATAATTTGAAAAAAATAGTTAAAATTATTAGTCCGTTGGACTATAAGGATTTGCCAGAAGTTAATATATTGGGAGACATTGCGATTGATCCGAAAACTTCACAAGTCGGGCAAGCAAGTGGAAAAATTTTACAATATATGGCAGCAGGTTTACCGGTAATTTGTTTCGACAGAAAAAATAATAGAAAATATCTGAAGGAAGCAGGATATTATGTGACAGATTTTTCCGCTGACGGATTAGTCACGGCAATTTTATATTTCAAAAAAAATCCGGACAAAATAAAAACAATGTCCGCAACTTCTCGAGAAATGGCTAAACAATTCTCTTGGGACAAATCCGCCAAAAAAATAACTGAAGTTTATCAAAAAATTTAATAAAGAACCTATTTTTTCTGTCTAAGAAGGGAAGTATCCATTTAAATAACCATTTAAATAACCATTTAAATATCCATTTAAATAACCATTAAAAAATAAAAATATGAGAAGAAAACTTGAAGATCGTAGTATAAGAAAAATTTCTAAGCGTGGTTCTGGTAGTTACGGCGTAACTATTCCAATTGAACTCGTTCGTCAATTAAAATGGCGAACAAAACAAAAAGTTATCATCAAAAAATCTGGAAACAAACTAATTATTGAAGATTGGAAACCTACTAGACGATAGATGGGAAATAAAGCAACTAACAAAAAAGCAAAGAATTATTTGAAAAATCTAGGATATTAAAATAAAATGAAAAAAGAATTAAAAAACAATAAAGACATTGCTGTTTTTGAACGAGGGGAAGTAAGAAAAGTTTGGAAAAAAGAAAAATGGTATTTTTCAGTGATTGATATTGTAGCTGTGCTGACTAATCAAAGTGATTTTAAAAAAGCAAAGACTTACTGGACTACATTAAAAAATCGTCTTAAAAATGAGGGAAGTGAGTTGGTCACAAAATGTGACCAACTGAAAATGCAATCGATTGATGGCAAGTTTTATAAAACAGATGTCGCTGATGTTGAAACAATTTTACGATTGGTGCAATCTATACCGAGTAAAAAAGCCGAACCCTTTAAATTGTGGTTAGCAAAAGTAGGGAAGGAAAGAATTGACGAAATCGCTGACCCAGAACTTGCAGTGAATAGGGCAAAAGAAATTTATGAGAAAAAAGGATATCCAAAAGATTGGATAGACAAAAGAATGCGAGGCATTGCAGTAAGAAATACTTTAACTGATGAATAGAAAAGAAGAGAAATAAAAAAGGGTTATGAATTTGGAATTTTAACCAATGAGATTTATAAAAATACTTTTAATGAAGATTATAAATCTTTGATGAAAATAAAAAACTTAGACAAGAAGAACAAAGATAATTTGCGAGATCATATGGGAGATATTGAGTTGATATTAACAATGTTAGCCGAAGTAACTTCCACGGATATTTCTAAAGCAAAAAATTCAAAAGGATTAAAAGAAATAAAAACTGATATTAAAAAAGGCGGAAAAATCGCTGGAGAAGCAAGACAAAAAATCGAAAAAGAAACCAACAAAAAAGTTATTACTGGTGAAAATTTTAAAAAACTAAATAATTGACGAATGCTGATATGAGTAGTAAGATTAGGGAAAAGATAGAGTAATTTTTTAAATGTGTTTATTTATGGAAAATAAAAATATAATTGAAAAAATAGAAAAACTTAGAAATTCACGAGTTATAACCTATATAACTAGCGACCGACAAGGTCCAGTCAATGCTAAAATTGCTGGAGATATTATTCCAATTATCAGTAATCAATTAAGAAAAATTGGCAAAACTGATAAAATTGATTTGTTTTTGTATAGTGCTGGTGGTGATACTATGGTTCCTTGGCGTATGGTTTCGATGATTAGGGAATATTGTAAGGAATTTTCTGTGTTAATTCCGTATAAGGCACATAGTTCTGCTACTATGATTTCTTTGGGTGCAGATAAAATTGTTATGAGTGATTTATCAGAGTTATCACCGATTGATCCTTCAACCGCTAATGTTTTTAACCCAGTTGACCCGCAAAATCCACAAAGTCGAATTCCAATTTCAGTTGAGGATGTTATGGCGTATTTTGATCTAGCGAAAAATAAATTTGGTATAAAAAATGATGAAGATCTAACTAAAATTTTTAACAAGTTTATAGACTCTAATCCGCAAATTCATCCTTTAGCACTTGGTAATGTAAATCGTACGCATAATTTAATTAGAATTTTAGCAAAACGATTATTAAAAAGTCATCAAGAGCCAATGAAAGATGATGTTATTGATAAAATTGTTGATAATTTTACAGAGAAATTATATTCACACCAATATTATATTGGTCGCAAAGAAGCCAAGGAAGACTTAGGAATTGAATCGGTTAAATATGCGGAGGATGACTTGGCTAATGCAATGACTGAACTATATGAAGCGTATAAAAAAGAAATGGAATTAGATGTTATTTTTAATTCAGAAAATGAATTAGGTGAAAATGTTTCTGTAAATAAAAAGGAATATAAAATAGCATTTGCAGAAAGTGCAAGTTTATCAAATTATTTTAACCTATCAATTGAATTTAAAAAACAACAAATAACCACGACACAACAAACTCCACAAGGACCAATGCAAATCCCGCAAGAACAAGTTGGCTTTAAGATTATTGGACAAGGGTGGAAGTAATAAATAATTAAAAAATAAAAATATGGAAAATAAATTAAATAAGTACGATTCAATATTGGCTGCTGTTGAATTTGCTGATCCAATGATTGAGGTGCAAAAAGCGCTGGATGATAGCCAGTTATTAAAAGATAAAAAATATAGTTTAGGATTGTCAGAGGCTAGTATTAAAAAAATAAACCCTCAAAATCCTTCTGAGGTCTTAGTCTCTCTAAATAGGATACAACTTCAAGAATCTGAGTTTTTAGTTGAAAAAAGTAATGAAATTATAAATATTATTCAGTCGCTTAATGAAGCTAGGAGCGCTGTAGTGAATAATTCTGTTAATAAAATTAAATTTTGTGGTGCAATTTTTACCATAAAACACTTAATTGATGACAAAGAAATTGGCACAATAGAAAAAATCTTTAATTTAAAAAATGTAAATAAAGAAACAAGAAGTTTTAATTTTAAATCAGATGATAGTAAATATAATTATAATATTGTTACGGAATTTGATTATAAAGTAAAAAAGCATTTAAAGATAATTTTTGATGTAAATAATATACACCAAACGGAAGAAAAAAAAATTGAACAACTGGAAGATATTATAAATGAAATAAAAAATAAAATAGATAAAAAGAAAAACTTTTTTAATTTTATTGAAACTTTATTATAAACAAATATGCTTTCACAGGACAATAAAACAATTGAAGATGATATAGAATTTTTTGAAGAGCCCACTACTCCAAAAAAAATAGAGAGAAGTGTAACTTTTGATGACTTAAATCCATTAAGAGAAGCTATTATTAATTTGGATAATAAGGCTAATAAAATAAGTAGTAAGTACGAGAAAATAGAAAAAGGTATCAAGAATCAAGAAGCAGAACTTAAAAAGCAAAAGAAAAACTTTAACAACCAGAAAGAAATTATTAATGATCAAAAAAATGACATTAAAGCAATAAAGGCGGATCTCGAAAATCAAACCAATAGAATCCCTGAAATAGTTGGTTTGTTTTCTGCGATAATAGCAATTGTATTAATAGATGTTAGTGTGATTAAATCTGCTCAGAGTTTTCTTGGAGCCATATTGTTAATAATATCGTTGACATGTTCTATTGCTATATTTGCTGTGTTAATACACTCCTTTTTTTCGCCAGATGATAAATCTGAGTTTGGTAAATCATTTTGGGTGCCAATAAGCATCCTCATAATTTTTGTAATTATAGGAGGCGCAACTTATTTCACAGGTAATGATTTGTACAAATTTTTGGAAAAATAAAAGTGATACAGGGAAATCGTGTAATGAAAAAATAAATTTATTGAAAATAAAAGCAAGGACTAACTTAAAATAAATATGGTGGTAAAACAAAAGAAAAAGGTTATAGTTAAAACACTTTTTTCTGAAAACAAAAAGAATACCAAAAAGAATATAAAATTTACATTCATAGATTTATTTGCAGGGATTGGTGGTATTAGATTAGGCTTTGAAAAAGTTGGAGGAGAATGTGTTTTTACTTCTGAGTGGGATAAATTTGCAGCCGAAACATATCGAGAAAATTTTGAGGAACTTCCTTACGGAGATATAACAAAAATTATTCCAGAAGAAATCCCGCCTTTTAATATTTTGCTAGCTGGTTTTCCATGCCAGCCATTTTCAAACGCAGGATTAAAAAAAGGTTTTGATGACACCAGAGGAACTCTATTTTTTGATATAGCAAGAATTATTAAACATCATAAGCCAGAGGTTGTTTTTCTTGAAAATGTAAAAGGTTTCAGGGGGCATGATAAGGGAAACACCTTTAAAACTATAAAAAGGAAATTAGAAAGTTTAGGATACAAAGTATTTGACAAAGTGTTAAATGCAAGAGACTTCGGTGTACCACAAAATAGAGAGCGTATTTATATAATTGCATTTTTAGATAAAAATATTAATTTTGAATATCCTGTTGAAAATAAAAAAACAAAACTTGGGAACATATTAGAGCAGTTTGTTGATGAAAAGTATACTCTTTCAGACAAGCTTTGGGAAGGACATCAAAGAAGAAAAAAAGAACACAAAGCAAAAGGCAATGGATTTGGATATTCTATATTTGATAAGGATTCTAAATACACAAGCACGATGAGTGCTAGATATTACAAAGACGGTTCTGAAATTTTAATTAAACAAAATGGAAAAAATCCAAGAAAACTTACTCCTAGAGAAGCGTTGCGCTTGCAAGGATATCCAGATACATATAAAATTATAGTTAGTGATACACAAATGTATAAGCAATGTGGTAATAGTGTAGCAGTGCCTGTAATAAAAGCGTTGGCGAAAAAAATCATGGAGACAGATGTAAAATTTAAGAAACATAATTTTAAATAATATGAAAATTAACAAGCTTAAAATAGAAAGAAGAGTGTTTAATATTAATTTAAAATTTTATTTTTTCTTAAAACACTTGGTAAAAATTAAATTATCAGATATTCAAGCGAGTAAGCTTTTTAAAGTATATACTTTAAATCAAAAAATAGGATACAAAAGAAATATTACAAAATTAGTAAAATTTACAGAAGCTGAGCTAAAAAGTGGGAGCGATAAACAGAATTTTTTATTTGATATATTAGATGAGATAGATAGTAGTGTTGATTTAAAATTGTTTATTTTTAGTTTAAATTTGTACATGATTAAAGATTTGCTTTTGCAAGAAGCAAAGCTTAAAGATTTATTAGATACATCAAATCTTGATAATTTAGATCCGTTATCCTTAGAATATGATAAAATAACCTTGTATAGTCCATATTCGACGAGGGTAAATGGTGCTTTATTATCATTGATATTTTTTGATAAATTGGAAAAACAAGAGGCTAATTTTATTTCAAGGGATGCTGACAATTTTGTGAAAAAATTGTCAAAAATTGCGATAGATTTAAAAAATAAAGGATTGGAGCCAAATCAGATATTTATGTTGATGTTTAGCGAAAGCATAAATCAGTCTATAATAAGTGATAGTGGGTCAAATTATGAAGATAGAATTTTAGTAGTTCTAACTTCCATAGGGATTGATGAAGCTAAAATAAAAAAAACTCATGATAAGAATGACGCCTCAACTGAGTTTGATTTTTTCTTTGAGTTAAATAATAAAACCTATGGAATAGGGGCAAAAAGGACATTAAGAGAAAGATACAAGCAATTCATTAAAACTGCTCAAATGAGTCAAATTGATATAATGATAGAAATTACACTAGGTTTAGATTTAAACGAGGAAAAAGCAAAAAATATTCTTAAGCACGGTATTTATATTTTTTTGTCTGATGAAGTTTATCAGTCGAGAGATTTTTTGAAAAAAATGGAAGGTGTTTTTTCTGTGAAAGAGCTGACATTAAAAACATTAAAATATCTAGAATAAAGTTTTGTTTTCTAGCTACTCATCTTTAATTTTATTTCTTCGTCTTGCAATGATTGAATGACATCGTCTAAATCACCAGCAAGAGTATTTTCTAAACCGCTCTAAGATTTTTTAATACGATGATTAGTGACGCGGTCTTGCGGAAAATTACAAATACGAATTTTTTCACTATGGTCACCTATTCCAATTTGTTCTTTGCGTTATTCGCCTAGCTCTTGCACGTGCTTGTCTTCTTTCATTTGCAATAGACGAGAACGCAAAAATTTTATTTGCAATTTACAAAAAAGTGATCAATAATAAAAGTGTAAAGATTATTTTTTTGTTCACTATGAAAATAAGTAAAGATTTAGCTATTAAAATTTTAAAGTATTTGGATCAGCATAAAAGTTTTTATTTTCCTTTTTTAGTGATGTGCAAAGAATATACGGAAGAGGATAATGATTTTGTAGAAATTGAGCCAGAAGAATGGAAAAATATCGCAGAAAATGATATATATCAAACATTTGAGTTGTGGGAGAATTTACAAAATTTAGATGAAGAAACATTAGAATTAATGTCGAAAGGATTTATAGAAAAGATTGAAAGTAGAAATGTAATAGATGAAATTTCAAAATTAGCGAAAGAATATAGAAAGAAATGGAAGGTGGAGTTATGGGAATCTGAAGATATTGAAGAATTTGGGATGAATGAATATTATGGTGGCAAAGCTGAAGGACTTGAGGAAGCACTCGAAATATTACAAGAAGTGAAATTATAGGCAACTGGATTTTGGGTAAAGAAGTCAAAAGATTATAATTTTCTTTTAATTATGCACGAGCATTTGTTTGTATTTCAGAAATAAAAGTAAAAAGAAGAATAGTGGATATGAAAATGAAAACAAGAATTAAAACAAAGAAAAACAAAAGTATGACATTTCTAAATGTAATTGACAAAAACAAAAAATCTCTTGATTTTTTTGTTAAAATAGGTTAGCTTGAAGTTAGTATTTTTGAAAAATTAAATAAAAACAGGGGGGCGAAGAATGAAAAAATTAATAGAAGAACTTAAAATAAGGTCTATCGAGGATGCTTTATTTTTTGGCTCGATGACGATTTTGGCTGTTCTAAAGAAAAGAATAGCTCAACAAGAATTATTCGCGAATAAATTGAGGGAGCTATTAAAAGTTCCTAGCACAAGTGATATTGAGCTAAAGTCTACTAATAAGAATTTGGTAGTAATTAACAAAGAAATTAAAGCACTTAATTCATTAATTCTTGAAGCCAGATGCAAGCCACCTTTAGTTCCTTACCGCGAGGATTGGTTTACAATGAATGAGGAAGTTATTTGCTTTATTGATGGAGAATTTGTGCCGGCGAAAATTTATAATAATAGAGATACATACAAAGATGGTACGGTTGCTCTGGCTGTTGTTTACGGCAGGCGAGTCAGACCGGATGGTTTTTTCAGCGGGTACGGAGATATGTATTCTATCTCCGACCCGCGAATTATGAAAAAATGGGAATATGAATATTTTTGCCAACATTTTCGCTTTGCAAAAAAGTGGGCAATAATGGCAGAAGAAAAGGACTCAGGATTTAACTCTTTTGAATTCATGACCAAGATATTTGCCATTTCATGTGCCAAAGGGTATATGAAATGGAAAATATAATATATTGGCATAGTTTTTTATTAAAAATCAAGATGGAGAAAAAAAGATGGAAATCCCAACGGTTATTAATGGTCGAAGTGTTAGAATTTCAGTTCCCGAAGGAGCAGTGCTTGGTGATTTAGCACAGCTTACTCAAATGGAAATGCAAATTTCCCCTGATCAGGAATTGGTTGTAGCTAAAAATGGAAAGCCTTGTGTTGTTAGTCAGGACCATATACTGTGTCCCGACGATGTTGCTGTTTGGCGACAGAAGGATTAAATAAGATTTTATCTTCTCTTGACGAGGGAAGCTGAGTACTTGGAAATTTTTCCTGGTACTCTTTTTATTTTAATAAAAATTTACGCCGACTTACATACAACTTCTCACAAAATAACTTCCTACTGCAATTTCTCAAAACTAAAAATTTTTGTAACGAAACTTATTTTGCAAGAAATCTATAATTTTCATTTGTCTATAAGAAGAGTCTGACAGTTTTCGCTTATAAAGTGGAGTATATTTTTGTTTTTGCAGTGAAATAGAAAGGAATTTTTAAAAAGTTTGGATGTTTAGGTGGAAGTGTGATAAAATTAAATTGTGTTTTTAGAAAAAATAAATTAGTGTTAATTATTAAAATATTCTAGATAAAATAAAAATGAGCAAAAAAAATAAAATAATTTTAGGGAGTATTGGTATAGTCGTGATAATGATGGGGATAATAGGGTTTTATAGTTTTAAAAAGACGAGTAAGATTTCAATCCTTTCGAATTCAATTTCCATAGCGAAAAGTGTTATCAATTTATTGCCAATTAAAGAAGACGCTAAAAAAGAGATGCAAACGATAGATGCTTTATCCAAAGAATTTATTAAACAAGACGGGCGAGAGAGGCGCTATTTGATTTTATTGCAAAATAATATGGAATTGCGACCAGGTGGCGGTTTTTTGGGGCAATATGCAGTAATGAAAATAAAAAATGGAGAAATCAGTAAATTGTATTTCGAGGATGCAAATTTATTAGACCAACGAATTCGAGCGAAAATTCCTGCTCCATATCCATTTAAGAGAATGATGAGTATAAAAAAATGGAAATTTCGCGATTCTAATTTTTCACCCGATTTTCCAACGAATGTGGAGAAGGCAAAATATTTCTATCGACTTTCTGGACGAAATAATAATTTTGACGGTGTAATTGCTCTTAATGCAGATACTTTTAATCATATTTTTGACTTAACAGGACCGTTAACTGTACCCGGTTACGGAGTGAAATTGGACAGTAAAAACGCTACTTTAAAATTGGAAGAAATTGTTGAAAAAAAATATATTTTAGATGATAGTATTGATACGCAAAACAGAAAAGCAATTATGAAAAGTTTGATGCATTTAATCGCGGATAAACTTAATGGCATTGGCAATGTTCCAAAAATTTCAAAGTTTGTTTTAAATGAGTTGCGGAATAAAGATGTAATGCTTAATTTTAAAGATGCGAAATTACAAAAAATGGTGGAGGATGTTCATTGGGGCGGTAAAGTATCGGAAGATTGGGCTGGTGACTATTTAATGTTGTCCGATGCTAATATGGGAGCTTTGAAAACAAATTATTATGTAACGCGGGAAATTAATTATAATGTTGATTTAACTGGCGAGAAGCCAATTGCCGACTTGGAAGTTCTCTACAAAAACAGTGCTACTTACGGAGATTGGCGAACTAGTGATTATCATTCGTATTTCAGAGTTTATGTTCCCAAAGGTTCAAATTTGTTAGAAAGAAAAATGGTTAGTTATCCACTTGTGCAAGAAGATTTTGGCAAAACATATTTTGGATTTTTATTGCATGTTTTGATGAATAGGCAAACTGATATTAAACTTAAATATGAACTTCCGGAAAGTGTTAGAAATGGCGATTATAAATTACTTATTCAAAAGCAATCCGGAATGGGAGATGTGCCAGTGAAAATTCATATCAAAACTAAAGATGGAGAATTTAATCGAGAAGCAATTCTCAAGAAAGACTTAAAATTTGAAGTAAAAGAGCAGTAGAATGTTTTGGCACTACCAATAAATGTGCAGTCTATCTCAAAAAACAATGAAACTTATTTTAATAAAATTTGGGAAGGCATGGATGACTATTCGGAAAAATGGTTTGATTAAGGGCGGAAGAAGGGTGCTGGAATATTTATTTGTTTTTTTGAAAGCATTCTTTAGCGCTAGAAGAGGAGATATTTTATTCATTACTGGAGGAGTGGGAGATAGTGCTCATTATCGTTCGTATAATGTGGCGGAAGAATTAAAAAAATACGGCTTCAAATGTTCGGTGATGATTCAAGATAACCCATTTTTATATCGCTATGCAACAGGTTTTAAAATTTTTATTTTTCAAAAAACAATTACTACGCCAACTTTAAATAAATTAATTAAAGAAATTAAAAACAAGAAAAAGAAATTATTTTTGAAGCTGATGATTTGATTTTTGATGAAAAATATTTACAGCAGATGGATTATTGGAAACAGATGGATAACTTTACTAAAAAACAATATGCTGGTGGGCAGGGTAGTGAAATTCTGAATGATGATTATGTAAAAGTCTGTACAACAACAACGACTTTTTTAAAAAAGAAATTGGAAGAGTATGGTAAAAAAGTTTTTTTGGTACCAAATAGAGTTTGTGATGCGGAGTTGACAATAGCGAATAGATTGTGGGAAGAAAAATTGGAAAATAAAAATCCTTCTTTTCCAGTTACTCCCTTGAAAAGTGATGAGGAGATACGAATCGGTTATTTTAGTGGAACGATTTCGCACAATAAAGATTTTGCTACAGTAACAGATGTCCTAATGAGAATTATTGAGAAATACAAAAAAGTAAAATTGGTTTTAGTTGGACCACTAGATATTGAAAATAAATTAAATAAGTTTGCGGATAGAATAGAACAATTGCCGATGGTTTCGCGTCAAAAACATTATGCTAATGTGGCGAGTGTAGATATAAACATTTCTCCCTTGGAAATAAACAATGAATTCTGTCAATCAAAATCAGAGTTGAAATTTTTTGAAGCGGGAATTGTTGGTGTTCCGACAGTGGCGACGGCGACGCAAACTTTTCAAGAAGCAATAAATGATGGAATAGATGGTTTTGTGGCAAAAGACGAGAATGAGTGGTTTGAAAAGTTGGAAAAACTTATTGCGAATAATAATTTTCGTGTTAAAATGGGAAAAGAAGCCAGAAAAACAGTCTTGAAAAAATATACTGTTAAAAATAGTAATAATGAGGTTTATTATAAATATTTAAGAAAAATTATTTAGTAGTGACTTGGTCACTACTAACATTGTTGATGAAATTATGAGAAGATTTAGAAAAAAAGTGCGAATTATTTGGATAATCATTTCTTTACTGGCGGTTATTTCAATGGTTGGATTTTTGATTGCTCCGGCTTTTATGGGATATTAAAAGTAGTTAAATAAATTCGTATAATATATTAATAATTTTAATTAATTTAATTTTTAAATAGCAATGCGTTTGTTTGTGATTATCTTTTTCGTGTTTGCAATAGCAGGTGTTACAATTTTTTTATCCGCTCCGGCGATTAAAGAATTTCGTCGCTCTAAAGCAATTGATAAAGAGATTAGTGAATTGCAAGCAGAGGCTGAAAAAATAAATACTGATAATAATTTTTTAAGGGAAAAGATTAAATATTTAAAATCTGATGATTACAAGGAACGTGTAGCCAAAGATAGACTTAATTTGCGAAATCCCGGCGAAAAAATCATTGTCGTGCAACCTGGTATTGGTCAAGAAAACAATCAAAATGAAAATTCAAACCAACAAAATAACATCAATAGCTCTGCTGAAAATGAGTCCTTATCCAATGTTCAAAAATGGTATAAATTTTTATTTGGAAAATAGCTCTTGCAGTTATGGTAATTAGGTTACCGTAATTACAAGATGTTGTTTTTTGTTGATAAAAGTTGTATAATTTAAGCGACATTAAATTAAAAATTATGCGCATTGGAATTGACGCAAGAACAATTTTAAATCCAAAGAAAGGTGATGCGATTGGTGTCGGTCATTATACTTATCAATTGATAAGTCATATTTTGGATATTGATAAAGAAAATGAGTATGTTATTTTCTTTGACTTTAAAGTGAGAGAAAAAGATATTAGAAAATTTACTCGTTCAAATTCTACTATAAGATTTTATCCATTTTCAGATTACAGAAAATATCTTCCTGGTGCCTATAACGAAATTCTGACTGCTGGAACTTTGCGTAAAGAAAATCTAGATGTCTTGCATTCAACTTCTCCAACGAGTAGAATTCCTATGAGCTACACTGGGAAAACAATGGTTACTTTTCATGATATGGCGATGTACAAAATTCCCGAATGTTTTCCTAGAACTAAAATGGCACGAGAAAAAATTTCTTATAAGCTAATGGCAAACAAGGTCGATAAAATTATTGCCGTTTCCGAGTCAATAAAAAACGACATTGAAAATATTTTCAATGTCGGCTCAAAAACGGAAGTAATTCATAGTGGGCTAGATAAGCGCTTTTTTGAGAATTTTTGTGCAGGATCAGAGAGAGTTTTGGGAGAGTTTGGAATTAAAAAAAAATATATTCTTTTTTTAGGAACCATTGAGCCGAGTAAAAATATCACCAGACTTTTGCAGGCCTTCTCAGAATTCAAAAAGAAATTTATTCAAGAAAAATTTAAAATTAGTGGAAGAAAAAGGTTTGACTATCAACTTGTTTTAGCAGGTAAGAGAGGTTGGTTGGCAAAAGAATATATTCAAATCATTAAAGATCTTGGTTTAAAAAAAGATGTAATTTTTACTGGCTATATAATTGGTGATGAACTTTGTCCATTATTTAGAAAATCAGAATTTTTTATATTACCATCATTATATGAAGGATTTGGAATGACAGTTTTGGAGGCTTTTGCTACGGAAACGCCGGCAATAATTTCGCAAACTGAATCACTGAAAGAAATTGCTGGTAATTCTGCTTATTATGTAAATCCACTGGATGTAAATGAGATAGCTGAAGCTATTATGAAATTTTCCAAAGATGAACAGCTTCGAGATGAATACAGGAAAAAGGGTCTGGAACGAGTCCGCAAATTTGATTGGGATGATGTTGCGCGAAAAACTATTAATATTTATAAAAGCCTCAAATAAATACCAAAGGATATTGACTTTTATTTAAGAATCGTTATAATAAATTCTGTTGTCTTTTATTTTATTTAAATAAAATAAAATAAAAATTTGCGCCGTTAGCTCAGTTCCCGCCAAAAGGAAAGGCGGACAGGGTCCAAGAAACAGCCATGAATTATGTTGGTTGATTAAAATTTAAAAATATGTGCTTGCGCCGTTAGCTCAGTTGGTAGAGCAACAGCCTTTTAAGCTGATGGTCGGGGGTTCAAATCCCTCACGGCGCACAACTAAATTTAGCTAAAACTAAGAAAGATGTTAAAGGGTTCATCTGGCATTCGCCAGATGCCCAGCGAATGCAGGGCAAATCCCTCACGGCGCACAACTAAATTTAGCTAAAACTAAGAAAGATGTTAAAGGGTTCATCTGGCATTCGCCAGATGCCCAGCGAATGCAGGGCAAATCCCTCACGGCGCACAACTAAATTTAGCTAAAACTAAGAAAGATGTTAAAGGGTTCATCTGGCATTCGCCAGATGCCCAGCGAATGCAGGGCAAATCCCTCACGGCGCACAACTAAATTTAGCTAAAACTAAGAAAGATGTTAAAGGGTTCATCTGGCATTCGCCAGATGCCCAGCGAATGCAGGGCAAATCCCTCACGGCGCACAACTAAAACTTCTTACAATTAATAACTAGTTAATAATCAGTAGTTAACGCCGACGCTTAGTTGGTAGAGCTGATAGTAACTAACTTACTATCAGGGTTTTTAAATTAAATGGATATTTAAATATCCATTTAAATATCCATTTAAATAATTTTAATAACACTATTAAAAACTTAATCAATATATAATATTGATTTTTTTGTTTTTTAAATGGTATAATACGAGTGTAATTTTTGATGATAAATCAGAGGAGATAATTTAAAAAAACAGATGAAAAATTTAAAAAAAACAGATCAAAAAATTTATAAGGCTATCCAAGGTGAGCAAAAAAGACAAGAGGAAGGTTTGGAAATGATTGCTTCGGAAAATTATGTTTCCAAAGCGGTTTTAGAAACATTGGGAACGGTTTTCACTAACAAATATTCCGAGGGTTATCCAGGGAAAAGATATTATGGTGGGCAAGAATTTACCGATGTAGTTGAAAGTTTGGCGATTGACAGGGCTCAGAAGCTTTTTAAAGCTCAACATATTAATGTGCAACCTCTTTCAGGTGCTCCAGCCAATATGATAGCTTATAGTGCTGTTTTAAAACCTGGAGATAAAATTTTAGGAATGGATCTTTCACACGGTGGACATTTAACACATGGACACCCTGTTACTTTATCAGCCCAAATTTATAATTTCATCGGATATAAGACAGAAAAAGACGGTCAGATAGATTATGTTGCTTTGGAAAAAATGGCAATTAAAGAAAAACCAAAAATGATTTTGGCGGGATTTTCCGCTTATAGTAGAAACTTAAATTATCGTAAATTTAGACAAATTGCCAATAAAATAAATGCGATTCTAATGATTGATATTGCTCACATTGCCGGACTAATCGCCGGAAAAGCAATTTCCAATCCTGTTCCTTATTTTGATATTGTCACAACAACCACGCATAAAACTTTGCGTGGTCCGCGTGGCGGAATGATAATGTGCAAAAAAAAATATGCACAAGCAATTGATAAAGCTACTTTTCCTGGGTTTCAAGGTGGACCGCATATGAATAATATTGCTGCCAAAGCGGTAGCTTTCGGCGAAGCATTAAGACCATCTTTCAAAAAATATGCTAAGCAAATTATATTAAATGCCAAAGTTTTGGAAAAAGAATTGAAGCAATATGATTTTAAAATAATGTTTGGCGGAACAGATAATCATATGCTCCTGATTGATGTTTTTGGCAGTAAAAATGTAAGTGGAAAAGAAGCTGAAATTGCTTTGGATAAAATTGGTATAACTATTAACAAAAATGTCATACCGGATGATTCAAGAAGCCCAATGGATCCAAGTGGAATTAGAATTGGCACTCCGGCTATCACAACTCGCGGAATGAAAGAAAGAGAAGTAAGACAAATTGCCGTTTGGATAAACATTGCTATTGAAAATCATAATAACGAAAAAGTTTTAAGGAAATTACATAAAGAGGTAAAACAACTTTGTAAAAAATTTCCTTTGTATAAATAATTTTTAAAAAATATGAATAATCACAAAAAAATGAAAGGGATAATTTTGGCGGGAGGAAACGCCACTAGACTTTATCCAAATACTTCGCAAATATCAAAACAGATGTTGCCGATTTATAATGTTCCGATGATTTTCTACCCGTTAAATATTTTAATTAAGGCCGGCATTAAAGATATTCTGGTAATAGTTTCTCCGGCACATAGTGGCAGGTTTACCAATTTGCTGGAGCCGATGTTTCGTGATGTTGGTGTTAGAATTCTTTCTACTGTTCAGGAAGTCCCCGGAGGAATTGCCGAGGCTTTTATCTTGGGAGAGGGCTTTATTGGAAATGATAATGCAACTTTAATTTTGGGAGACAATATTTTTGAGGATGCTGAAACTATCGCCAATGCCATTAAAAATTTCAAATCGGGCGGACATATTTTTGTTAAAGAAGTTTCCGATCCGGAAAGATTTGGTGTGGCAACGGTAAATAAATCTGGGATAGTTACAGCTATCGCGGAAAAACCAGAGAAGCCGGAAAGCAATTTGGCGGTGACGGGAGCATATATTTACGACAACAAAGTTGTTGAAACAGCTAATAATATTAAGCCTTCTAATAGAGGTGAACTAGAGATTACCGACATAAATAATGTTTATCTGCAGAAAGGAGAATTAAAGATGAGTAAAATCAACGGCGAATGGTTGGATGCGGGAACTCCAGATGCGTATTTGGACGCTTGTATTTTGGCTAAGGAGAAAAAGTTGTATGAGAAATTTGACTCGCTAATATTAAAGGCGGTTGAAATCGGTCGTGAAAAATTTAAGACTCAAGCAAAGAAAATGTTAAAGTAATTTAAAAAATAATCTAATGATTTTAAAAATATGAAAATAAAAAAAGCAATTTTACCGGTGGCTGGATTTGGAACAAGATTTTTGCCAGCAACAAAAGCACAACCAAAAGAAATGTTACCTATAGTTGATAAGCCGGTTATCCAATATTTAGTTGAGGAAGCTGTTGATTCTGGAATAGAAGAAATAATATTTGTAACAGGAAGAGGAAAACGAGCCATAGAAGATCATTTCGACATGTCATTTGAATTAGAACATAATTTGGTGGAAAAACATAAAAAAGAGTTATTGGACGCTGTAAAAAAAATCCCTAAATTGGCAAAGTTTTCTTATGTACGACAACCGGAACCATTGGGTGATGGACATGCAATTCTGCAAGCTAGTCATCTCGTAGGAAATGAACCCGTGTTAGTTATTTTTGGTGATTGTCTTTACGATAGTAAAGTTCCTGCCAGTACTCAAATAATTGAAACTTTTGAAAAATATGGCGATCCCGTAATCGGTTTAAGTTCTGTTGATAAAAAAGAAGTTTCTAAATTCGGAGTTATAGATGGAATTAAACTCGATAATTCTACTTGGGAAATAAAAAAAATAGTTGAAAAACCAACAGAAAAGAAAGCCCCGTCAAATTTAGTGGCAGTTGGAAAGTATATTATTACTCCTACGGTATTTGAAATTTTGGCGAAGATGAAATCAGGCAAATCAGGCGAAATTAGATTGGCGGACGCTTTTGAAATAATGCTTAAAAAAAATAAACCGATTTACGGAAAAGTATTGAGTGGTGAGTGGCTGGACACGGGAAATAAATTAAATTTTATGAAAGCGTCAATTCATCTTGGTCTAAAAAATCCAGAAATTAAAAAAGATTTGAAAAAATATCTAAAAGGCTTAAATCTGTAAACTAAAAAATAATGGTTGCTTTATCGGGTATAAAAATTGATAATCTTTCAAAACAAGAAGTCATATCTAAAATTGAACAATTTTTGAGTGAAAATATTTTCAGACAAATTGCCACAGTCAATCCAGAGTTTATTTTAAAAGCGGAAAAGGATAAATCATTTAAAAAAATTCTAAATAATTGCGACTTGAATATTGCTGATGGAATTGGTATAAGATTTGCTTTCTGGCGTTTTGGGAAAAATTTAAAATGTCGTTTTTCCGGAATTGATTTGATGTGGCAAATTTTACAAATAGCCGATAAAAAAAAGCTAAAAGTTTTTTTGATTGCCAACAGAAATGGTCTAAGTACTTGGCAAGAAACGGCGGATGCGATTAATAAAAAATATCCAAAGTTATTAATTGAGGGGATAGATACAATATTTCAGAATTTACAAAATTCAAAATACCAAATATTAGATGACAGATGTCAGTTGGTTTTTTGCAATTTCGGTGCTCCATATCAAGAAAAATTTATCGCTAAACTAAAAAAGGAAAATACCGATATTAAATTGGCAATGGGAGTAGGGGGAAGTTTTGATTTTATTTCCGACAAAATAAAACGCGCGCCAAAATGGATAAGATTTTTGGGATTGGAATGGTTTTGGCGGTTACTTCAACAACCGCATCGTCTAAAAAGAATTTTTAAGGCGGTCATAATTTTTCCAGTTAAAGTCATCTTAAATAAATGATAAGATTTCTAAGCGAAGTATCGCTTCAGTGGCTGTTTTATTTTTGGGATAAATATTAAAATTAATTTGAAAGAAATTTTGGTAAAATGCGTATTATTTAATACAGGTAATACGAGAGTTTGGAAAATAAATAAATGATACATAAAGAAGATTGTAGTGATAAAGATGCGGATAATGATCTAGTTAAATTATCTTTAAAAAATCAAGATTATTTTTATTGTTTAATTTTGAGATATGAAGACAAGCTTTTGCGATATATTAGAAGAATTTCTTCATCTTCCAGAGAGGATGCTGAAGATATTTTGCAAGAAGTTTTTATTAGTGTTTATAAGAATCTTAATGATTTTGACAATAAATTAAAATTCTCTTCATGGATTTACAGAATTGCTCACAAT
Source organism: Parcubacteria group bacterium M6-OD1-3 (assembly GCA_003056165.1). Classification (GTDB taxonomy): domain Bacteria; phylum Patescibacteriota; class Minisyncoccia; order Moranbacterales; family UBA9337; genus LSNR01. The sequence goes on from LSNR01000014.1 coordinate 132,779, forward strand.
CAAACCATTAGTCATTGGCGAAAGATTCAATCAAGACCGAAGACAATATCTGGGGACAATGAAGATAATAACCTGTTTGACTTTATTGCTGGAGATGATGATATACTAAAAAGTTTGGAACGGAAATGTTCGGCAGAACAGATCAGGGAAATAATTTTTAGCTTGGATGATAAATATAGAGATGTTTTGGTGTTGAAATTTTTAGAGGACAAAGATTATAAAGAAATTTCTGATATTTTAAAGAAGCCGATGGGAACTGTTGCAACTTTAATAAATAGAGCTAAAAAAAAGTTATTGAAGAGTTTAAAAAGTAGAGGATTTAATAATTTATAATATTATGAGTAAAGCAAAAAAAATCTTGAAAAGCATTAAGGATAGAAAAATAAAACCCAAATCAAAGTGGCTTTTCTTGTTGAGGAATTATTTAGTTTGGCTAATATTTGGCTTAGCCATTTTTGTTGGTGCGATAGCGACAAGCGTGATAATTTTTTCCTTAACTGATAATGATTGGGATTTATATAAAATTTTGGATAAAAGCTCAGTTTCTTATATTATAATGTCTCTTCCATATATTTGGATAGTAATTTTAATAATTTTTTCTTTATTATCTTATCTAAATTATAAACATACCAAAACCGGCTATCGTATAGAACCAATTAAAATTATTTCTATCAGTGTATTACTTAGTGTTTTTTTTGGAAGTATTTTGTTTACTGGAGGATTCGGTGAGTTTATAGACTATAAACTATCAAAAGATATTCCTTATTACGAGAAAATGATGGCACAACGACAGTTGATTTGGAGTAATCCGGAAAAAGGTCTTTTAGCTGGAGAAGTGGTGAAAATAAACAGTAAGAATGATTTTTATATTCGTTCATTATCTGGAGAAGAATGGCATATAATTGGAGATAGTATTTTGTGGAAAGGACGGGCTTCAGGAAGTGAAGGAAAGAAAGTAAAAATTATCGGAAGAATCTTGGGAGACAATGTTTTTATTGCCGAGGAAATTCGTCCATGGTTTAGTGGAGGAAGAGGTACTTATAGTGGCAAGCATTTAAACATAAATAGATAATTTTATTAAGTATAATACGGTATAAAAAATCTCTTTTAAAAAGAGATTTTTTAATTTTGAAAGAAATAATGTTACTCAGCGTAATAAATGATGAAACCGGCTGTTTCAATTAATAATTTAAAATATTATACTTGATTGCGCTAATGATATTAATATTAGAGTAATTATAGTAAAAGAAAAAAATGAAAACTAGCAATAAAACACTAATAGGTGCATCCGCCTTGGTAGCGGTTATATTAGCCGGAGCATATTCATTTTCAAATGCTTACCAGGGAGATTATACAAAAAAGGGACCAAATTACACAGAAGAGAGACATCAGGCTATGGAAAAGGCTTTTGAAAGCAATGATTATGATGCTTGGAAAGAGCAAATGAACGGTCGAGGAAGAGTGTCAGAGGTTATAAATAAAGATAATTTTTCTAAATTTGCGGAAGCTCATAAATTGGCAGAGGATGGAAAATATGAAGAAGCTGATGCAATAAGAAAAGACCTGGGGTTGAGAACTCGTAATGGAGAAAGAATGGGTGCTGGTTATGGAAATAAAAATGGACATGGGCGAGGACAAATGAATAACGAAAATCGCGGACAAAATCAAGGAGGAAATTTTGTTGACGCAAATGGAGATGGGGTATGCGACAATTTAAATAAATAATCATAGCATCACATCCCGTATTCTACTTAGCAAAAACAGTGAGGTTGCTTGCCAATATTGGCGAAACCTCGCTGTTTTATATTGTTAAATTAAAACCAAAACTATAAATTTATTGTCATAAGGCGACCTTACCGGTTACCTAAACAAATAATAACAAAATTAATAACAAAACAAAACCAACAATTTAACAACTTCCTACGAAAACAATTCATTCTATGATATAATTTAAAATGAATTAAGAAAGGAAAAGTTAATTAACCTGAAAATAAACTAATGAGAAATTCAAATCCAAACAAAACTAAAACATTAAAAACAAACATTCATAAACTTAAAAAACAATTTAAGTTTTCAATCTTAACTTTTACAATACTAACAATAGGAATAATTACAGTATCTACAGTAATAACAAAAACAACAACAAACACAAAAATACTAACAATTAAAACAATTAATATTACAAACGCTCAAACCTCAGACACAACTCCACCAACAACCCCAACCAACCTTACAACTACACCAACTTCAGATACACAAATAAATCTATCATGGACAGCTTCTACAGATCTACCTGATAATGCTAATGCAGTAGGTTACAATATTTACAGATGTACAGGAACTTCTTGTACACCAACAACTTTAATAAATACTTCAACAACTAACTCTTACTCTGATACAGGACTTACAGCAGAAACTACTTATACTTATGTGGTGAGTGCGTATGATGGAAGTGGAAATGTAAGTGGAAGGACGATTGGGGTGAGTGGGGTGACTGAGGTTTCAACTATGGTGACGGGAATTATTTTTGAAGATAATTTTGATTCTATGATTGATTGGCAGTCTCAAGAGAAATTGACAGGTGAAGATAGTGCTACTGTTGCTTGGGATCTTAATATTCCTGCCCCATTTTCTGATTATAGAAGCTCAAGAGGACAATTAAGTAGCTTAGGGGAACATACATTTCAGATTAACAATAAAAATTTTAGGGGTTCTAATGGTAAGGGGTTGAGTTGCTTTTATGAAGCAGCCAACAACCATGTTGGTGGTGGGCTCGGAATTTGGCTAGGTGAAACAGGGTATGATGAATTATACTTAAGTTTCTGGATGAAACTGGAGGATGACTTCCGTTTTGCTACTATCGGAGGCTTGGGTGGAACAATCTTTAAACTATTTAGAATAATGTCCAATATTGATAATCCGGCATTAAAACCCAATGCTGCGGAACCAATGAATATGTATCAAACACCCTGGAACAGGAAGCCTGAATGGGATGATAATACGACTCCCCTGAACTCCAGCGGTGAAGGTGGAAAACAAGGGTATGTAATATTGAGATGGGAACAGATCATTGAACAAATGGCCATGGATAAATTAGCTTATAACCCAGAAGGACGTGCTGGTAGTTTGGCTGATATCCATGAGGCTTTTGATGACGGTACCAGAATAATGATGAAAGACTATCATTTGAAATTTATATCATCAGGAGGATTGGCAACATCCTCATATGCGCCTGCAGATTGGGTAGGAAATGGTCAATGGGTTCATTATGAAATTCACGTCAAGCATAATGATATTGGTGTTGACAATGCACTAGTTGAATTATTTTTAAACGGAACAAAAGTAGCTACAAAATCAAACTTTAGATTAAGGAACACCTTAGAGACAAAATTTAATTATATCATACTACCAGACAACGTATATAATATGGTTTACGCGAACACAACCCCCCCTGCGCCCCCCGGAGGAGAACAACTTTTTGTTATAGATGATGTTGTTGTCAGCACCGAACCAATCCCAGATGGTTACATCATCGGCAATCTCTCAATCACAACCTCAACTCTTCAAGCAGGAAACGAAAACACTTCTTACTCACAAACTCTTTCATCTCAAGGAGGAACATCACCTTACACTTACACACTATCAAGCGGTACCTTACCAACAGGATTGTCTTTATCAACAACAGGAATAATTTCAGGAACACCAACAACAGCAGGAACTTACAATTTTACAGTTCAAGTAATAGATAATATTTCAGCTACAGACACACAATCACTATCTATAATAATTAATCCAGCAGACACCACCCCACCAACCCTAACCAACCCTCAACCAACAACAACTCTCCCCCCAGGAACAACTTCAACAACTCTATCAATAACAACAAACGAAAACTCAACTTGTAAATACACTACAACAGCAAATACACCCTATAACAGTATAACTTCTAATCCACCAACTAGCGGAACTTTCACAACTACAGGAACAACAACTCATTCAACCACAATCACAGGACTAACTAATGGAAGTTCATATAACTATTACCTAAGATGCAGTGATACAACAGGAAATGTTAATACCACAGATACAACAATAACTTTCTCCATAAGCAACCAAACTTACAATCTATCAAACTTTACCTCCCTAGTAACTAACTGGCTAGGAATAGGAGACAGTAATTCTGATATTAATAATGATGGAGTTGTTAATACCAGAGATCTGGGGATTATGATGAGTAGTTGGGAGTAGATAATACACTAATAATAGGTCTATTTAGATTTGACTAGAATTCTATGTATGATATAATTAGAGTGTACTCTAAGAAGCTGTCTGAAAAAATAAGTTAAAATTATGGAAAACCTAATCAAAAACAGTAGAAATTTGCTAAAAAGCGTAAAAATCAAGAAAAAACGCTATCTTTACGCTGAAATTGATTTTTCTCAAAAAATGATCAGTATTATCGGACAAAGAGGAGTTGGCAAAACCACTATGCTGTTGCAATATCTGAATGAGAGAAAAGACAAAGACAAACAGATATATATTTCTTTAGACGATGTGTTCTTTCTGGAAAACTCATTAAAAAAAACCGTAGAAACACTCCATTATGATTACGGCATCCGCATTTTTTGCATAGACGAAGTTCATAAATACAAAAATTGGAATCAGGAGTTGAAGAATATTTACGACTTATTACCCGACATTAAGATATTATTTTCCGGAAGCTCTTCGCTGGATATTATCTACGGCGCTTATGATCTTTCCCGAAGAGTGATAGTTTACAATCTTTACGGATTATCATTTCGCGAATTCCTAGAATTCAAAACGAATAAAAGTTTTAATAAAATAAAATTGGAGGATTTATTAAAAAAGTATCAAAGACATTCAGTCCGGCTTTCATCGGAAATAAACATCCTTAAATTGTTCAACGAATATTTAGAATATGGTTATTATCCGTATTTCTTGGAAGGCGCGGGGCAGGTTTTTGAGACCAAATTAAAAAATGTACTGGATAAAACAATTTATGAAGATATTGCCAGTTTGAATAACATAAAAACGGAAAATATTTATATTTTTAAAAGAATTATGAATTTTTTGGCCAGTGTTCCACCGGGAAAAATAAATATAAATAAACTGGCTTCTGTCTTGGGAATAGCCTTTGAAACAGCTGAATTATATGTGGATATATTGCGTAAAATCGCACTGATTAGATATTTATTAAAAGATAAAAGGGGGTACAAGCTAATTCGAAAATCGGAAAAGGTATTTTTAGATAATACGAATTTAGCTATTTATTGGGGAAATAAACTAGGTCTTAAAAAAAACATAGGTATGCTTCGCGAGCTTTTTATAGTGAACCAAGTACAGAATAGCGACAAGTCGATATTTGCCACAGAAAAGAAAGGAGACTTTTTTATTAAACTAAATAAAAAAAGATACACATTTGAGATTGGAGGAAAATCAAAAGATTTTAGTCAAATATCAAAAACAGAGAATTCATTTTTAGTGATTGACGATATTGAAATAGCCGGCAAAGGGAAAATTCCTTTATATTTATTTGGGTTCCTATATTAAAAAACGTGGATAGGTCGCTAATGAAAACAAATTTTACAATTTAATCTTTTACGAGGACGAGTATTTATTAAATATTCAGCTTTAAAAAGTTCTCTATCTGATACTTTATTCCAGTTAGTTCCTTTAGGGAAAAATCTTCTTAATAAACCATTAGCATTTTCATTAGCACCTCTTTCCCAAGAATGATAAGGATTAGCAAAATATACTTTAAGACCTAATTTCTTTTCAACAGTTTTGTAATTCTGATTTTCTGATCCATTATCTCTAATTAGGGTTTTTAGATATTTTCTAGGAATTCTTTTTAATTTATCAAATAATGCTTTATCTCCTTCTTTAGCAGTTTTATCAGTTGTCTTTCCCACTAAATATACACCACTTACTAATTCATTTATAGTCTTTACACAAGGTTTAACTTTTTGAGCTAAAACAAAATCATCCTCCCAATGTCCAACCTCTTTTCTTTTATTAACTATTTTAGGTCTATCTTCAATTACTGGCAAACTTTCTCTTCTAATAATTCTTTGAGGTGTTCTGGCCCCTTTTTTCATTCTCCTTCTTCTTTTCCTTGGTAAATACATCCTTAAATCTTCACATCCTTTTTTAACTGTCCCATTGCCATTTCTATGTATTTGAGCATAAACATACTGATAAATAGCTTCTGGAGATATTCTCATTATTCTATTTCTGGGATATTTCTTTTTAATTCTCCCACTAATCTGTTCTGGTGACCAGCCTAGTTTTAATTTCTTAATGACATATTCTTTCAATTCCTTATACTTATCTAACTTAAAGGTGTTACCTCTATTTTTAATTCTTTGCAATGCTTTACGATGAGATATATCAGCAATATACTTATTAATTCCTCTTCTATTTTTACCATCTATTTCTCTGGATATCGTACTAACATTTCTTTCTAATTCTTTAGCAATATTTCTTAGAGAATATCCATCTCTATATCTTACTTCAATAATTGTTCTATCCCTTAAATCTAAAGGAGAATTTTTCTTTTTCTCTTTCATAAATATTTTTCTAATTATTATTTAATTAGTTTAATATTTATTCAGAGTGTTGCAATTAATTATTGAAGTTAGATCTTGATCTATTGCGTAACATTTTGTGTTTTGCTATAATTCAATAAAATAGCGCTAGAATAATAGCTAACTGTAATATATTTATTTTTTAAATTTTTCCGATGATATCCAATCAACAATACTTGGGACATTGGAGCAAATGAATGTTTTTTAAGGCAGAATTTAAATTTAAAATTACTTTTTAAATTTAAGTAAAAATATAATTTTTTTTTAAAAAAACAGTATGCAAAAAAAAGAAATAAATATATTTCAAAACTTAAAACTATTATTAACTTTTAGTATAGTCATATTAATCAT
>LSNR01000015.1 GCA_003056165.1 Parcubacteria group bacterium M6-OD1-3
GCTGCTGACTGAGATCATGCAGTCGATGCTAGCTGATTGACGATCAGTCACTGCACTGACGATATGCGATCGTCATGCGATCTATGCATGCACTGACATAGCTGCTGACTGAGATCATGCACGTACTGCGTCAGATGATGCTCGACTACATGCAGTCGATGCTAGCTGATGACGATCAGTCACTGCATGCACTGACATAGCTGCTGACTGAGATCATGCACTGACGATAGCGACGCATGCGATCTATGCACGTACTGCGTCAGATGATGCTCGACTACATGCAGTCGATGCTAGCTGATGACGATCAGTCACTGCACTGACGATATGCGATCGTCATGCGACTATGCAGTCGATGCTAGCTGATGACGATCAGTCACTGCACGTACCCGACCACGCACAATTAGTGAGTGGGCGAAAAAGAAATATGACAGTGATTTTATTTTTCTAACTCATTATCCAACAAATGCTCGACCATTTTATACAATGCCGAGCGAGGATCCTCAATATACAGAAAGTTTTGATTTAATTTTTCGTGGAGTGGAAATTACTACTGGAGGACAAAGAATTCATAACCTTGATAAGTTAGTTGAAAGTATGAAAAAACATAAATTAAATCCAGAGGAATTCAAACATTATTTAGATATTTTTCGTTACGGAATGCCACCGCATGGTGGTTGGGGAATGGGAAGTGAAAGAATCGCACAAAAATTATTAGGATTAGACAATATTAAAGAAGCTGTCTTGTTTCCACGAGATGTGAAAAGATTGACGCCCTAGATTTAATCAATTTTTTAAAAAACAAACATAAAAATGAAAAGTAAAATTAATAATTTTAATCACAAAGAAAAGGTAGATAATAAGAAGTTGCATATAATTAGTAGCATCTCTTTCTTAATGGGTTTTGCCTCGGCTTTATTGGCATATGTAATTTCTAGTTACTTGAAAGAAGCGTTGGGTACTAATAATGTTGGTATGGTTTATGTAGTAACTTATTTAATAGTACTTTTATTGTTACTCAATTTGCATAAAATTGTTCGTATTACCGGAAAATCTTTTGTCCTGCAAATGTCTTTTATTCTAAGAATAATTTCAATAGTTGGTTTATTGCTAGTGCCAATATCATTTGTCGGAATAGGTTTTTTAATTTTATATGCAGTTTCTGGAATTTTGGCTTGGACGGCTTTAGATGGAATTCTGGAGTCTTTTTCTGACGATAGAAGATCGGGCAGAATTCGTGGAGCTCATTTAGCAATTATAAACGCTGGATTTTTAATGGGCCCGCTTTTATCTTCGCAAATCTTGGAAAAATATGGTTTCGATGGAATATTTCTAGCATCTTTCTTGGTTTACATTTTGATATTTATTATTGCGATGACGAATATCAGACAAACAAATCATAAATTTAAAAAGAAGATAGATATTCCTAGTCTCTTAAAAAAAGTTTACAAGCGAAAAAATATAATGAAAGTATATTATATTTCTTTTACGCTAGAATTTTTTTATGCTTTAATGGTAATTTATACCCCCCTTTATTTATTGGAAAAAGGCTTTAGCTGGGATCAGTTAGGAATGGCTTTTACAATAATGCTTATTCCCTTCGTTTTAATTCAATATCCGATGGGAATAATTGCAGATAAAAAAACAGGAGAAAAAGAGTTTTTGGTTTTCTCGTTTTTTATTTTGGGAATAGCAACATTAGTTTTTTATTTTACTAATAGTTCAAATATTATGGTTTGGACAACTATCCTTTTGTTAGGAAGAATTGGTGCGGCTTTGGTGGAAATTTTACGAGAATCTTACTTTTACAAACGAATTGATGGTAATGATGTAGAAATTATAGATTTTTTTAAAACAGCTAAGCCCGTTGCTTATATTTTAGCAACATCATTATCAACGATATTGCTATTATTTTTTTCAGTTAAGGCAATCTTTCTATTGGTTTCGATAATAGTATTTTCTGCCATTTATCCGGCTTTTAAATTGGCTGACAGTAAATCAGAGAAAGAGGCACTATGATAATCTCAAAGGAATGAAAAAAGAATTATATTTAAATAATAATAAGAAAATTTCTTATTTGATTAAAAAAAGCAATCGGGCGAAACGAGTGCGACTAACAATTCATCAAAAAAAAGGGATTATACTTACAGTACCGAACGGCATAGCTAACAATATTGCTGAAAATTTTTTAATAGCTAAAATGGATTGGCTTTTGAAAAAACTTGATTTATTTAATCAATTTAAAGGTCCGCAGGTTTCGAAAGCGGAAGATAAAGAAAAATATTTTAAAAATAAACAGCAAGCTAGAAGATTTGTGATAGATAGGCTTAAATATTTTTCCGAAAAATATAGTTTTAAATTTAATAGAATTAGTATTCGCAATCAAAAAACAAGATGGGGTAGCTGTTCAGAAAAGGGAAACCTGAATTTTAATTATAGATTGATTTATCTAACGAAAGAGCAGGCTGATTATATTATTGTGCACGAACTTTGTCATTTGAGACAATTAAATCATTCTAGAAAATTTTGGAGCTTAGTGGAAGAGATAGTGCCTAATTATTTAGAAATTAAAAAAGAATTGAGAAAAATTAATTTTTGATTTCTGGAGAAATAATTCGAACAAAATTTTGCGGTCGTTTGCCAATTTGAATTTCCCAAATTGGTTTTTGTTTATAATAATAAAAAATATTATGTGGAGCTAATTCCTCTTTTTCCCACTCGAATTTGTGACGAATTGAACCCCGTCGTGAGAATACTAAATAATCGGGAACGGTTTTGGATAAATCTATTTTATAATTACGGATACATTTGCCCTTAATGAATTGGCAAATGGAGCTACGGTCGGACCAGATTATTATTTCTTCTGGATTGGGTAGAGAATTTAAATATTGCGCTGCTTCGTATTCGCCGTAACCCCAGGCATCAGTTAAGACATATTTTTGCGGTAATAGGAAATTTTCATAATTCAAATAAAACGGTTTTATTTTCCAGAGCGAAAAAGATCCGCAAAGAATTAAAAGCATTACAATGCTAATCTGTAAATAGAATTTATTTTTTAAATTTGGAATAAACTCTTGAATAGCTAGAGCTGATAAGATTGCTATCAACGGATAAAGCATAATTGAGTAGCGGGGATTTGCAAGTACGCCAGCAAAAAGAAGCATCGCAAAATAGGTGGGAGTGAAAAGAGTTATGAAAAATACCAGGAGTTGATTCTTATAGAGACCTTTAAAAATAATTTTTAGCCAAAATGCCAGTATTAGAAAAATAATTATAGGAGAGAGAGAAAAAATAAACGGACCAGCTTCAATCGCCAACTTAATTGGAATTTTTATTATCGAAGAATAATTATCGAGCATTGGAAAAACTAATTCTTTTTCAACAAAAGCGCTTTCTTTAACATTGTTTAATGGAATGAGTGGCTTCATTAGCCAAGGGTTTATCAAAACGAATAGGAAAAGAAATAGGGCTATTGCCGAAGTTAATTTAAAAATAATTTGCTTATATTTATGCAAAAAGGAAATAATTTTTTTGCTGAAAATATTTTGTAAAATAGTAGTTTCAAAAAATAGTAGAATAAGAAAAATTATTAATGGCCAAAAAATTGGAGCAAAAGCTGGGGAATAAATAGTCCCATTCCAAAGATGTTTAGTTTTTTCTAGAGATGCGGGCATTAAAATTCCATAAATAAATATAGAGCTAAAAAGAATTAAAAACCATTCGAGTAATCTCTTTTTTAAATAAATAGAGAGTTCAAAAATTTCCTTGTTTAATTTTTTATAATCGATGAAAGTTTTAGATAGAAAAATAAAAACAAAAAGGGGGAAAAGAATATTGGCGGTATATTTAGAAAGTAGAGCTAGCCCGGTAAAAATAATTGTCAGCCATAAGAATTTTCTTTGTCCATTTCCAAGTAAAGCAAAATAGGCTAAAATAGATGTAGTGGAAAAAGTCCAAAGTAAAGTGTCAGGATTTATGATTTGAGAAATTCCGATTAAAATTGATGAAGTGGCGATAAAAATAATTGTTAAGATCGCAAAAGGTGGTGGGATGATTTTTAAAAGAAGCCAAAAAATTATCAATAAAAAGAACGTGTTAAAAAGTAGTAGTGGTAATCTGAATGTAAGATTTATTTTTTCTGTTTTATTGGAATCGTAAACTGTAAATAGCCCATTAGATGTGGCAGTATCAGTTCGGATACGATTGTTTTCTGGATTTGGTTCAAATAGCAAGCCAACTCCAGAAACGATGGCAACAGTTACGCCTGGCTTGTCGTTAATACGAGTTTTTTTCCAATGACCTTTAGTTATTCCCAATTTAACGCCGGTCCAATATTTTTTAATTCGTTTGTCTTTCCAGAAATGTTCATCGACGGTTTCAAATTTAGCTAAATGAAAAAAACCAAAACTAAAAAATATTAGCATTGAAATAAATAAGATAAATTTTAGATAAAAATTTTTAATTCGCATAAAATTATTTTAGCACATAAATAAGACTAATGAAATTGCAATTTAGTCATAGAGAATAAAAAATTATTATGAAGATTGTAACTTGGAATGTAAATGGTTTGCGGGCAGTGGAACGCAAGGGGGAGCTACAAAAAATGGTGAATAGGCAATCACCAGATATTTTACTTTTGCAAGAAATTAAAGGCAAGTCGGAACAATTTAGCGAGTATTTAACCAAAAATAAAAATTATCGACAATTTTATCATAGTGCTGAGAAGCCTGGTTATGCTGGAACCGGAATTTGGTTGAAGAACAACCTTGCAGACGAAGTCGAGAATATAGAATTTCACAAAACTGTTCCTAAGGCTCCTAATATGGATGAAGGGCGTGTGGCACATATTTCTTTCTTGATGAGAAAAAAGAAATACGATATTCTTTCAATTTATTTTCCTAATGGTGGAAAAAGTGAACAAGCTTGGTTGGATAAATTGGTATTTTTCGATAAAGTCTTAGATTATATGAATGAACTTAGGAAAAATGGAAGCAATGTAATTATTGGTGGAGATATGAATGTGGCGCATACAGAATTGGATATAAAAAGAGCCAAAGAAAATGATGGACATATTGGATTTCATCCGCAAGAACGCGCTTGGGTGGATAAAGTTATTACTAATAATTGGATTGATGCTTGGCGAGCAAAAAATCCTGGAGTAACGGAAGTTTATTCATGGTGGAATGTTTATACGCGAGCACGGGAACGAAATGTCGGTTGGAGAATTGACTATTTCTTTACGGACAAAAAACTTTTTTCTCATATCAAAAAAATAGAATATCTCCAAAATCAAATGGGCTCAGATCATTGTCCGTTATTAATGGAAATAAAAAATTAATAGTATGTTAATTTGTCAAATGGAAATTTCTATTAAAAAAGGTTAATGTTCGGTGTTAATTAAATTAAAACTATAGAGTTAATTCTACAGTTGAATAGATTGTTTGAGAGTGCTATTTCAGAACACTATTTTAAATTAGTAAACAAAAATTAATTATAAAAAACTCAAAAAAAGAAATATCCATTTAAATATCCATTTAAATGGATATTTAAATAAACACTTCCCAATAATTTACTAGGACCG
>LSNR01000016.1 GCA_003056165.1 Parcubacteria group bacterium M6-OD1-3
CATAAATCGTATTTGGAATATCCACCAGCTTGACATCAGCAAAAGCTTTTTTGCCAAAATCAGTCGCGACCTGTAATGCCGTGGGAAGCGTGACATCGTTTATCAGTTCTAAACCGATTTTTGGCAAGGAAATGCTCTCATGAACTTCTTCCATAAGAGAATATCCCGCTCTCAAGGTTGGCGTATCAACTGGAAAAATGATCTTTACATCATTTTTTTTGGCAACCTTTTTACATCCCGTTCCTAGCGCAATTGGAATCCCTGCCATCTTTCTACCTCCATAATTTTATTTTTGAGAGTTTGCCAATATTAATTGTTGGCATTCCAAAAGCGAACAGCGCCAGACATGTGATAATTGCTCATCAAAATGCTGACATTTCTTGCTAATAACGGAAAGCCACAGCATTTGAATATTGTTGGCAGAAAAGATAAACACCCTTTTCTATCAACATCTGCTATCCACTCCCAAATATTGCTTCCAGGGATTACAGGATCAGCTTTCAATTTTTTGTTAAAAACATCTAATTCCCACTGCATCCCATTGCTCATCCTATTTTCTCTACCTACCCGCACAAACCCAATTCCACTTTCTCCGCTCATGACACCCTCCAAATAGTAAATTGAATAATTGACAAATAACTACATTATCTCTAGCCTAGCAAGTTTTTATAGTAAAAGTCAAGCAATCAACCAACAAGCTAGTAACGTACCATATACGTTACTAGCTTATATATATTATTCTATTTCAATATTCAAGTGGTGGTAAGTCTAATCGCTAATATTTAGAATTATCTTCTAGTCATTGCGTTGCAAGCGCCCTCAACGGAAACCATACATGGGCCGATTGGGTTTTCTGGGGTACAAGATTTATTAAACATCGGGCATTGTTGGGGAGTTTTAAGACCGCGAATAATTTCTCCGCAAGCACAACCCGCAGGTTCTTTTGATTTGGAAAAATCTATTTTATCTAAAATATTTTTATATACTATTTTTGCATCTTGCTTAATGTATTTCTTTTTTAATTCCAACCCCGAATTAGGAATAATTCCAAAGCCTCTCCAATCACCATTACCTATTTCAAAAACATCAAAAATCATCTGGCGCGCTTTTGGATTTCCTCTTTTTTGTACAACTCTACTATATTGATTTTCAACATCTGTCCGTCCATCCATAATTTGTTTAAGCAATAAATAAATTCCTTCTAAAACATCTTGTGCTTCAAAGCCAGTAATCACTTGCGCTACCTTCATCGATTTATACGGTTCTGTGCCAACAATAGCACTGACATGTCCGGGGTCAATAAAACCATCAATTTTAATTTCCCCCATCTCCAATAACGCTTCCATCGCTGGCAAAAAAAGTTTATGCGTTGAAAAAATATTTAACCCTTTTTTCACCGCATAAGCGGTCATTGGTGTTGTCGTATCAAAACCTATTCCAAAAAAAACTAACTTAGGAATTTTTTTTTGCAATTTTAAAGCATCTTCAGTAGAATAAACATCAAAAACTTTCGCTCCTTTTTCGCGAGCTTCATCAAGACTACCGAAAACTCCCCGTACACGCAAAACATCACCATAGGTTGCTACTGGCACACCCGCTAATGCTAAATTGATAATCGCATCAATATCTTTTTGTGCCGTTACACAAACAGGGCAACCTGGTCCCGTAATTAAATTTATATTTTTTGGCAAAAGTTCTCTAATCCCATAGCGACTAATTGCTTGCGTATGCGTTCCACAAACTTCCATCAAATTCACATCCCGCCCAATCCCCTCTGCCACTTTTTTAATTTTTTTTAAAATCTGCATTTATTTTATTAGTTCATTCTCCACAATTTAACTACAGAAAATGCTATAAATATATATTTTAATAACTATGATTTAAGAGTGCAATCACAAATTTTGTAAGTTTTATTTTTATTATACAAAAAAAGTCCCCTAAATTCAAGTGACAAATCGTCAAAGAATTTAAGGGACAAAAGATTAAAGAATCAAAGTGTCAAACACTAAGATTCTAAGGAACTGTGGGAAAACACCTGATCACCAGCATGCCAATCATACGGATCGTCAACGGAATCAGCATACACATACCAGCCGTCATCGTACCAATCGCAATAGACCGCACGAAGCACGCCAACCGTATTGCGAATATAAAAAATACTCGCATAGCCATTTGCAATCAATGTTCCACCCTTTTCGCCGTTACCCTGATTTTTCATCAGGGAAAACATTTCGGCAAGAGTGACTTCTATTTTTCCTTCACCACCAAGCTCAGCAATGATACGATCATCAACTGAATTTTTAACTAACTTGTGATATTGCAGAGAAGTTTTATCGATCGGCTCCTCTATTTTATCGAGAAATTCTTCTTGAAATCTATCACCCAAATCCCAGATTTTAGCCAGAGCACCATCGCTCGTATCAATCACGAAGCGATCTCTAGCAACAAATTTTTCAGTTGTTGCGGAAATGTTGACGATGCCGGTAAATTTAAGAATTGATGATTTTTGTGGCATTTTACCAAAAACATCCGCAATTGCTGAAACAATTACTTCCTTTTTTGCACCATTCCATGCCTTTATAATCTCAGGGTCAACATCCCGAGGAAAATGCATTTGAATTTTTTGGGTTAATTCCAGTTCTGTATTACTCAATGTCTTGTCGCTCATGGCAACCCTCCATTTTTTGAATACTTATTTCACTGTCAACTAATCGCCTATCGACTTCGTTGCAGTAGAGAAAATTTATTTTACATACATAAATTTATTATAAATGTATAGATTCTTTCTACTGCAACGAATAATTATTGTTCATAAAGAACTGCAACCTAATAGTATTGCATATTTTAACAGTTTTGTCAAATATTTTTGGCATAATTCTATCTCAAATCTTAATTAAAAAATTAATCATTTAATATACATAAGTTGACTAATCTTAGCCAACTAATTTATCAATTTCATTTTTTGATTTTTTGCTCATTTTCTCAACTGCAAAACCAGCGTGCACAATGACAAACTCATTTTCCTTAATATCTGGAACTAATGAAATATTTATTTCTTTTTTTACACCATCAAAATCAACAATCGCTTGTTGTCCTTTAATAGAAATAACTTTTCCTGGAAATGCTAAACACATAATTTTATCTTTTAAAGAATCAAGATAACTTACAGACCGCGACTTACAGACCGGTCCTGTAAGTCGTAAGTTCTATTAATTAATTTTATTACATTTTCTTTTTCTAATATTTCTTCTTCTGTACGACCAATTTTTTTTATTTTTAATTTATTCATTGCGTCCAATGCTTCTTCTCTTGTTTTAAACTGACCTTCTTGACCTTTTTCTAGTTCGCTAAAAAATTTAAAAAATGGTAATTTTTCTCCGCCAGTAGGATAGCGTTTATGCATAATTCCATTGCTTTCAAAATCAATAAAACATTTTTCAAATTTTTCTAAGTAGCCATTTTCAGAGCTTAATTCCATTTTCAATTTTTTCTTGTCTTGACAAAGCTCATCAATGTAATAAGTTGCCACGCCAGAACCATTTTCTCTATCTGCATATATTTGAATAATTTTACGAGTCACAGAATTTTCACTGAAAATCTTTTTTGCCACTTTTTCATTATTAAAATTTTCTATAATCCAAATAATTCTATTTAAAACATTTAAAATTGAATTTCCTAAAACATCCTGCAAACTATTCTTTTTTGACAATTCTATGCCTTTCTTCCTAATAAGATTACTAATATTCTCAATCAATTGTGGAACTTTAACACCTGCATACTCTTTTATTTTGCCGATGTTTAAGTTTAATAAATCTCCAACATCTCCTAATTGAACTCCTTGACTTTCTGCATCATCAATTTTATCTAATATATTTTTAAAATACTCTTTTTCAATAAAATCCAATAAAACCATAAAATTTTCCTTACTTTCTCCGCGCAAATCATTTAATTTTTCTCTGCGAATAGTATCCGCCAATTCTAATTCAGAAACTTCATCAATCTCTTCATCTGATATGAGTTTTTCAAAATTTTGCTCATTCATATTTTTAATCTTACTTTTCATCAAATAGAACCACATCGTCGCTTCCTAAATAATTTCCTGTTTGCACTTCAATAATTTCCAAATTCATCTTACCTGGATTTCCGATTTGGTGCTTTATAGATTGTGGAATAAAAATACTCTGATTAGCACTTAAAAATTTTATTTCATCACCGTAAACGACTTCTGCTGTTCCTTTTATTACAATCCAATGTTCCACTCGATTATAATGCAATTGTAAATTTAATTTTTTACCAGGATAAATAGTTAGTTTTCTCACTTTATGCCGATTACCATCGATTAGAACCTCATATCTTCCCCACGGACGATGGACAATCACATTATGATTTATTTCTTTATAATTATTTTTTTTCAGATACTTCACGACTTCTTTCACTCGCTCCGTCTCACCTCTTTTTTGGATTAAAATACTGTCATTATTTTCCACTATCACCAAATCTTTAACGCCCATTGTGGCAATCAACTTATTAGTTGTGCTATGAATAAAAACATTCTCCGAATCCATTTTTATATGTTTGGGGTTTCTATCTTTTTTTTGTAACAAAACTTCTGCCAAACTATCGAAGGAACCTATATCACTCCAACCAAAATCGCCTTCAAAAACAATTACTTTTTTTGATTTTTCCGCTAAGGCATAGTCAATGGAAATAGATGGTAATTTTGCAAAATTTTGCAAAAGCGTAGTAAAATCTTTTTGTAAATATTTGAAAATTTTTGGCGCATATTTTTTAATTTCATCTGTAAAAGTTTGATGGTTAAAAATATACATTCCAGCATTCCAAACATATTCACCAGACTTTAAATATTTTTCTGCCGTTTTTTTATCGGGTTTTTCTTTAAATTCAAAAACTTTACAATAACTATTTTCCAGTTTTTGCTTTTCATTTTTTACTTTCTGCTTTCTGATATATCCATATCCCGTCTCTGGTCCAGTCGGCGTAATTCCAATCGTTCCAACATTATCACCGGTTTTTGCCAAAGCATTCTTGACAATTTTTAAATATTCTCGTTGCTTACCGATATGATGATCTGCTGGCAAAAAAATTACCTGCTCTGTTGGTTTAATTTTTATCTTATCAACCAAATATTTCATTGACAAAGCAATAGCCGGAGCAGTGTTTCGTTTATTTGGTTCCGACAAAAATCTCGTTTCGGAAAATTCCGGATAGATTTCCCTAATTTGATTGGCAACATTATAATAATCATCTCTATTGGCGACAAAAAAAATATTTTTCTTGGGCATTATCTTGGCAACTCTTAAAAAAGTTTCCTGCAAAAGAGATTTATCGCTATACAAACGCAAAAACTGCTTCGGATAATTTTTCCGACTCAACGGCCACAATCTTGTTCCCGACCCTCCACACAAAATTACACTATACATAAAAGATTATTAACAACAATTAACCTAACGATTAAATCGCTATTTATCATTATCTATTAAAATTATTTTTTAATTACTACCGAAATACTTTTCGCGCAACCTTCCCACGAAAATCTCTCTATATTCTTATATCCTGTTCTTATTATATCATTTCGTAATTTTTTGTCACTAATTATTCTACAAATAATTTTGGCAATCTCCCGAGGATTATTCGGATTAACTAGCATTGGTTTCATATATTGCCCGATAATTTCCGGAATTGCCGATTTATTGGAAGCAACTACGGGAATTCCCATACTCTGAGCTTCCAAAATTGGTAAACCAAAGCCTTCGTAAAATGTTGGGAATAAAAATATTTTTGATTTCTTGAGAATTATTTGTTTTTTATCTCCGCCAATATATCCGGTTAAAAATATATCATTTTTGTATTTGCTACTTTCTATTTGACTGATAATACTTCCATATCCATAACCAAAACTACCGACCAAAATTAATTTATGCGGAATGCTATGTTTTCGCTTTAAAATTTCAAAGGCCTTGATGATGCCAAAAATATTTTTTCGTTCTTCAATTCTGCCGATGAAAAGCATATATTTATGATTATCAATAATAGATTGCAGATCCTCCGAAACATTTATTTTTGATGGTACATTTTTTATTATATCGCCAACTCCTTCGTAGATAACTCTTATTTTTTTCTTTGGAACATTATATAATTTCATTAAATCACTTTTTGTATTTTCGGAAACAGAAATTATATCCGTCGCCCAACGACAAGATTTTCTAATGCTCCAGCTCATATAAAATTTTTCCCACTGAGAATAAGCTTTTGGTAAAAATTCATATTCCAACCCATGGATAGTAACTATTGTTTTTGCTTTTCCTTTTTTTTTCTTTAGCCAACGAATAATTTTCACCAAAAAATGATTAGGATTGATGATGGGAATTGTGTGCGCAGGAATAAAAAGAACATCCACCGGATGCACCAACATTTCCAAGGATAAACCAAATTGTGTCCACAATCTCGGCCAACGAATAATTTTTATTCTCCAATTTTTGGGAATTTTAAAATCACAAGACTTACAAAACATCTTATTAGGTCGTAAATACAAAATAACTTCCGCCTTGTTTAATTTTCCTCGCAGATGCTTAATAACTTGATAACTGTATTCCTCAATCCCAGTTCTATTTTTCAAAAAAGCACGTGAGGCGTCTATACCTATTTTCATAATTATTTAGAATTCGCTAACGTTTTCTTATATATATCCAAATTATCCAACGCTTTTCCAGTTCCTTTAACAACACAGAAAAGCGGGTCATCTGCCACATAGCACGGAACATCAATAGTTTTAGCTATTAGTTTATCCAAATGTTTCAGTAATGCTCCACCACCGGACAAAATCATACCCTTATCCATAATATCTGCCGCTAATTCCGGCGGAGTTTCTTGCAAAACTTTCTTGATTGCATTAATAACATCTCTCAACTCATCTTGCAAGGCTTCCGTCACTTCATTGGAAGAAATTTTAATTACCTTCGGAAGACGCCCGGACAAATCCCGACCTTTGACATCCATATATTCTTCTTTTACTTGAGCAATAGCTGAACCAATTTTAATTTTAATTTTTTCCGCTGTTGTATCACCAATTGCCAACCCATGCTTTCTTTTAATATAATTGACAATTGCATAATCAAATTTATTACCACCAACTCTAGCACTATGAGCTGAAACTATCCCCCCTAAAGAAATAACTGCTACTTCAGAAGTTCCTCCACCAATATCGATAATCATACTACCTTGTGGATTTTGAATTGGAATTTCCGCCCCAATTGCTGCCAAGATTGGTTCTTTTACTACAAAAGCTGCTTTAGCCCCAGCTTTAACAGCTGCATCAATTACCGCTCGTTTTTCTGTAGAAGTAATCCCCGCTGGAACTGATATCATAACTTCTGGACGCACCAAACGAATTCTGCTACTAACCTTACCAATAAAATATTTAAGCATTGCCTCCGTCACACGATAGTCAGCAATCACTCCATCTTTCAACGGCTTAGTAGCAACAATCGTATCTGGTGTTCTGCCAAGCATTTCCTTAGCTTCGTTACCAACCGCCAAAACTTTATTGTCCAACAAAGACACCGCCACCACCGACGGTTCATTAATAACAACCCCTTTGCCGGGAATAAAAACCAGCGTATTCGCTGTCCCCAAATCAATTCCAATTTTCTTTAACAACATATTTTTAAAATTATAACACCATTTCCAATATTTTAACAGTTATCCTCTTTTAATTCTATATCTGCACCAATAGATCGGAGTCGTTCTTCAAGATTTTCGTAACCGCGATTAATTGAATAAACATCGCGCAAAATTGATTTTCCTGAAGCACCTAACATTGCCACTAAAATTATCGCTGCTGGACGAAGGGCCGGTGGTGATATTATTTTGGAATTTTTTAATTTCGTCGGACCGACAATCTCCACTCTGTGCGGATCTACTAAATTTATTTTAGCCCCCAATTTATTTAATTCGGCAAAATAAACAGCTCTATTTTCATAAACCCAATCGTGAATGAGGGTTTTTCCTTTCGCCATTACTGCAATCGGCACAAAAAATGGAAGGTTGTCCATATTAATTCCGGGAAAAGGTAAGGCATGAATTTTATCTTCCAACGCTTTTAGTTTTGACGGGTATATTTCCATATCAACCAATTTGGTTTTTCCATTTCGCGAAGTATACCTCCGAACAATTTCATATTTTTGACCCATCTTCTCCAACTTTAAGAGTTCCAATTCCAAAAATTCAATTGGGCATTTTTTAATTTTCAATCTGCTCTTAGTCACAATTGCCAATGAAATAAAAAACATCGCCTCAATCGGGTCTTCACTGATTTCATAAGTGATATTTTTTTCGATATTTTCCACTCCGCGAACTTCCAATGTTGTGGTTCCTATTCCCTTTATTTTAACACCTAACTTTTCCAAGAAAAAACACAGGTCTTGCACCATATAGTTTGCAGTCGCCATTTTGATTACGGTTTTTTTGGAAACTTGTGAGGCAACCATTAGAGCTGTTTCAGTTACTGTATCTCCGGATTCGTAAAGAACAACTTCATTTGCCGGCTTAATATTTCTCGTGTCTATTTCAAATCCATCGTTTTTAGTTTTTATTTTTATACCAAATTTCTCAATGGCAAACAAATGCGGACGCACAGTTCGCTCTCCAAGTTTGCAACCACCAGCTTGCGGAATAAAATATTTTTTCAGTCTTCCTGACAAAGCACCAATTAGCAAAATAACACTTCGCGTTTTTTGCGAGGCTTCTTTATTTATCTTCTTAAGATTTATTTTTTTCGGAGAAGCAATAATCAGTGTCTTACCGCTCCTTTCAATAGTTGCTCCAATACTTTCTAAAATTTCCACCCAACGATTCACCTCTTCAATCTGCGGGACATTTTTTAAAGTTGTTGTACCCTTGTTTATCATCGTCGCAGCCAAAAGCGCCACCGTAGCATTTTTAGAGCCATTAACTGAAATCTCCCCTTTCAATTTTTTTCCACCTCGTATTTCAAAATATTGCATAATAAATTTTAAATTATCTTATTTCTCCATTACCAGTTTACTTCATTTAATCATCTTTTTCAAGGTATTGACAAAATTGCTAAAATGTGCTAGTATCTTAGGTTAACTGATAATAGTATATTTATCAATTGACCACCTATTTTAGTAATAAAATAGGCGTAAGTCCACTAATATGGCTATTCAAAATGCGTTTTTGAATATTAATAATTGAAAAATATTAAATGCGTAAATTTAGTATGACAATAATATTGTTTGTAATTATATTAATTCCAAACATAGTTTCAGCTAATCAATTTGTCGCTACTAAAACAAACATAGACACATTTGAAGTAAAAGAAAATATAATTTATATAAACAATAACCCTATTGCCTGTAAAATAGATCCGGAAACAATTCAGTTTATCAATATTTATACGGAAGAAAGGGATTACTTGTTAACGAAACGATGGAGAGAAAAACAATCTTATCGTTGGAGCAAATTGTCTCCGAAAAAATTCACTATCAACGCTTCTGCCTATACGGCGTCCGCTGATGAATGTGGAAAAAGCGATGGAATTACCGCCAGTGGATTAAAGGTAAAAGAAAAAAGAACATTGGCTTGTCCATCCGTTTATCCTTTTGGAGCAAAAATTAAAATTGAAGGCTACGGAATTTATACTTGTGAAGATAGAGGTGGTGCCATTAAAGGAAACAAATTTGATATTTATATGAAAACCAAAACGGAAGCATTTGCTTTCGGAAGACGACACTTAACCGCCGAGATTATTTTATAACTCGACGCAATAATATCAAATCCTAAATTTCCCAAAACCCCGACTAAAAATCGGGGTTTTGTTTTTGTATATTTTTAAGTTTGTCTTTGTGCCCGGGGCGGGACTTCTCCTTACTCCGATGCGGAGCCTGGGCATTCGCGCCTGCTCATGCCCTTCAAGTCCCGTTACAATAACTTGAAGTTTTCTTTTTTTATTAAAATATTAATGTATATTTTTTAAGTTTGTCTTTGTGCCCGGGGCGGGACTTGAACCCGCACGAATTTAACTTCACAGGATTTTAAGTCCTGCGTGTCTACCAATTCCACCACCCGGGCAATCTATATAATATTGTAGGTACTTTATATGCTCAAGTGATAATTATGGTACGCAGGACTTAAATCCTGGAACAAAGCTTAATCGCTTCATTCCTACCAATTTCACCACCCGGGCATATGTATATTTTAATGTACTTTGAGGTCGCGCCCAGAATTGAACCGGGGTACACGGTTTTGCAGACCGTTGCGTAACCACTCCGCCACGCGACCAAATAAACTAACTAAATTTTCAATAAGTTGGTTTTGCCTCCCTGCGGGAGATCACCCGAAGGGTGACAGACCTCTGCCTAACCGCTCGGCCACGCGACCATTATTTTATTTGCATTCCAATAAAATAATACTATCAAAACAAACTGCAAAATGCAAATCATAAATCGTCACCTTTCCTTATTATGACAAAATTATATATAGACACCCCCTATTTCAAAAACTTATTTCTTTCGCCAATCTTTAATTAAAATACCTCCTCGCACTCTCTCTATACTAAGTTTTTGATGTTCACGCCAACCCAAATCATCAAGAAACTCTTTAGGTAAAATTATATACCTACTTCCCCGACCAGTCTTAGTCAATTTTCTTATTTCTTTTTCGTTTTTCATATTTTTCTAATTTTTTAAACTTTAGTAACGTACCATGGTACGTTACCATTATTATACACCACCTCTGCCAAATTTAAAAACAACCTTTCTAAAAAGGTTGTTTTTAAATTAGCTCCCTCTATTAAATAGAATTAAAACTATTGATTGGAAAAATGTTACTAAATCATTAAAGGAAATCAGATTTATATTAGCTTATAAAAATAGAAAACCCACCGAAGTAGATTTTCTACTGGTGGGTTTAATTATGTTCGTTCAGCTGAGCCATGAACTACGCCTCATTAGATGGCGGTGTGTACCGACAAGAGTAGTATTCCACGGAAAATGATGGCCTTAACCTCTCGATTTCCCTAATTGCTTGTGCTTCATCATAAAATTTTCCAGCTCTTTGTTTCAACACAATATCAGCCACTTCTCCATCCTTAGCAAGATTTCTTGCTTCTTCGGTAAGCTCAACAATTACCTCAGCGGTCGGATCAATGTATTTTTCAATTGCACCATCTTCCTGTTTCTCATAAACAGTAATAATGGCATCCGACAGCTCAATGGCAATTCCAAAATCGAGAATTGGTAAAATATAACTCATAAAGAATTTCTCAATTTTACTATTCTCTTTAGAACTTCCACCTTTCAAAATAACCTTCATTGTATTTCCTCCGTATGTTTTTTGGTAATCTATATAACTCAAAATGAGTATTTGTAAAAAAGCAATAACACTTAAGTATACCGAAAAATCAACATTTTGTCAATCAGTTCGAATATGCCGAAATTTCCGATTTAGGGTAAAAGAAAAAATCCCCATTTAAGGGGATTTTTAGTTGCTCCGCGAGTAGGATTCGAACCTGCGACCAATTGATTAACAGTCAACTGCTCTACCTCCGCCAGCTGGCGGAGAGCTATCGCGGAATGTTTTATAATGTTAACTAACTAGGACGGTCCTAGAATTTATTCAATAAACGACCAGATAAGTATTGAGAATTTCTAAATAAAATCCTTATTATTTTCATTTATGGTATCAATTTAGCAAGCCATTTTTTAAATTTTCCGCTAAAACTGTCTGCTGTATAAATCCAATTTTTACGATCTTCTACATTGACTATTTTTTTGCAATTCGGACATTTTCTGGTTGACTGAAAAGGTTCGGAACTGAAATCAGGCGAATCATTAAAAGTGTTGAAACTTAAAATATTTGTACTTTCAAATTTGTTCTTGCAAGTTGGGCAAGTTATAGTTATACTTTTTATCATCATAAATTTAAATTCCTTTATTATGGAGACATTTTTTATAGCTATAATCGTAATTTTGTTCCCAGTCTTCAGACTCTCTTATGGCGTCTTTACTGCATTGCTTCTTAATTTGAATTGGCCTTAGCTCATACCAATGAAACAGAAATGATAGAATAATAATTATAAACAAGATGACTAAAACTTTTTTACTTTTTAAACTTTCTGTTTTTCTCTTTTCATCTTTCAAAGTTTTGTTCCCACAAAACTCACAAAATTTACTATCGTCGTCTATTTCTTTTTTACATTTTTTACAAATCATAATTTTATTTTTACAAAATAAATTTTTAAATAAATAATGGTGCTAATAAAAATAATATAGACAATATCAAAAAAATAATCAGCACGAAAAACATTATTATTTTCATCTTTTTAGTAGTTTGAAGAATATCGCCATATTTATTTATGTGGTCATCTCCTTTTTTGAAAAGCAAATATAATCCAACCACATAAGAGAGAAGTGATAAATCGCTTATAAGTCCTAAAATATGAATAGGAATAGCATAGTAACCAGAAAAACCCATATCACGTAACCTTTTTGCCGTTATTGGGATAAACACAAACAACGCAAAGTTGAATATTGTAAGCACAGCCTCCATTCCAAAAATCTCTTTCATAATTCCAAAAGGAATTGAAAAAATAACTGAAAATAATATTATATAAAAAAAATAGCGAAGTCTCCCTATTCTTCCGCTAAAAATAAAATCAAATAGTCTTTTCGTTATTTTATTTTTATTTATTGACTGACATTTAAAACACAGGTTGTTAGTGCCTTCAGTTTTTTCCCCGCATTTTTTGCAATACATATTTTTTATATTTAATTATTAACAAGCTTAGATTGACATTTTGGACATTCATAATCTTTCAGTGACTCAATTGGGTTTCCATCATCATCAATATTTATTATTCTATTTTCAAGGTAGAATTCACCTCGTTCTCCACACTTTTCACATTCATATTTAAGAACTTTACTAGTATTAAGCTTACTAATATTAGCTGGTTTAATCATAAAACAAAAAACGACTTAATTATTAAGTCGCCGAGAAGTTTTTACTTAAAAAACAACTCAGCGGATATTACATTCAAAAAAGCATCAAAATGCTCCAATCACGTGTGCCGAATCGCCCACTGAAAATTACGGCTAAAGCTAATTCATGAATTACTTTGGTATATGTTTAAATGTGATACCACTCAAACAATAGCATAAACTTTAGTAACGTACCATGGTACGTTACCATTATTATACACCACCTCTGCCAAATTAAAAACAACCTTTCTGGAAAGGTGGTTTTTAAATTAGCTCCCTCTAAAAGTATCTCATTTGCTATGTAAAGAAAAGTAAAGTATAGTATAATTACTATAAATATTAATTTAACTACTTATGAAAGAAAAACTAATTTTATCAATTACAATTTTATTAGCAAGTGTTATCTTAGGAGGTTTTTATTATACAACGCAAATAAACAAACAAAAATCTATTGAAAAACAGCAACAAATAAAAATTGAGATTGCAAAACAAGTACTGGAGAAAGAAGAGCGGGGAATAAAGAAAGAGGAAGATGAAAAAAGAAAAAGAGAAGTACTGTATAATTTTTGTATTAAAGATGCAGAGAATAATTATTGGAATTACATGGAACTAAATGGTACTGGGAAAAGAGATAATAAAAAAGGAATTAATGCATATCAGTATATTTGGGACATAGCAGACAAAAGAAAGCAACAGGAGATTGAAAATTGTTTTAATCAATATAAAAAATAATTTTATGCCTAAAGAATTCTACACTGCCCAAGAATTAGCTGACAAATTGCGAGTAAACATAATGACAATTTACCGCTATATTAAGGCTGGTAAATTGAAGGCTTATAAAATAAGCAAGGAATTTAGAATTGATAAAAAAGAGTTTGATAATTTTTTAAATAAAGTAAAAACAAAAAAATGAAGCAGCATTCAAAGTTAATAATTACCATTTTAGTAGTTGTGATTGCTATCGAGTCTTGGCTTTTATATGGAGTCCTTGGTCCAGTTGAAGATAACGTAATTCCTCTTAACAACTTTATGTATACAGATTTATCGGGATCTAAATTTTCTGACAGCTTAGTTACGGTAACTGGGAGTTGGTTTTCTGAAACTAGATTATATAATCCTGTGCAATCAAGTTCAATTGAGTGCTGGAAAGATAAGGGAGCATGTTTTGAGGCAAATGGATCTGTAAAGGATGGCTATTTAAATACAAGTATGAATACATATGAAATTATAGCTTGGAACAAAAAAGAAATCATAGCATCATCTAGCGCACTTTGTACTAAGAGCACATTATCTATTGACCGTGTGCAAAAATCTGTAACGCTTACCAGAAAAACAACAAACAGTGAGGGGATGTGCGGATCTATTTCAAAAGAGCCCATACTTCTTTACTTGATTGATGGACTTGATGCTTACCAAAAAAATAAATCAAGGCAATAATTCTCGCACGAGTTTCTACAGAAGATCAATAAAAAGCTGGTAATTCCTTACCTATTCCCTCTTCCGACTTTAGCTAATTTTCTTATTTCTTTTTCGTTTTTCATATTTTTCTCATTTTTTAAACTTTAGTAACGTACCAAGTAACGTACCATGGTACGTTACCATTATTATACACCACCTCTGCCAAATTAAAAACCACCTCTCTAGAAAGGTGGTTTTTAAATTTGGCTCCGCGAGTAGGATTCGAACCTGCGACCAATTCGACTAACAGTCAACTGCTCCCTGCCTGCCGGCAGGCAGGTACCACTGAGCTATCGCGGAATGTTTTATAATGTTGGATTATTATATTTCCAAAGAAATATTTTTTGGAAAAAATTGTTAATTTATTTAATTAAGATTTGAGATAGAATTATGCTACATTAGGTTGACAAAATAGTCAAATTGTGATATGCTTAATTTTTATGTTAATATTATCAAGTATCTATGCATAAAACAATTAATTATTTTATGTAAGATATAAATGTATAACAAAACAAGTACGCGTCAGTCGCGTAATAAAAATAACTGGAGAAAACGAGGTCATAACAGCCCACGAGGCAAAGGCAGAAAGTTTTCTGGTGAAAAAATAGATATCAATCGCTTTATTAATAAGGCAGAGATCAAAGAAAAAACTGCAGTCTTTACACCTAGGTATACCTTTGGCGATCTAGAAATTCAAGATATACTAAAGCAATCCATTGTAAAGCGTGGATTCACTGCGCCTACTCCCATTCAAGACGAATCTATTCCTTTTATTTTGGAAGGACGAGATGTTATTGGTTTAGCTAATACTGGAACCGGAAAAACAGCCGCTTTCTTAATACCAATGATAAATAAAATATTAAAAAATCCTCAAGAAAAATTACTTATCGTTGTTCCGACAAGAGAATTAGCGATCCAAATACAAGAAGAATTCCTTGCACTTTGTAAAAAAATAAATATCTTTTCTGTTGTTATCGTTGGTGGTGTTAATATTAAAGGTCAAATTAGACAGCTAAATTCTCGTCACAATGTAATAATAGGAACACCAGGAAGATTGAAAGATTTAATAAGTCAAAAAAAGATCAATTTATCTCAAGTTAAAAATGTAGTTCTGGATGAAGCTGATCGGATGCTGGACATGGGATTTATTAACGATGTAAAAGAAATACTTTCAAAGGTAAACAAAAATAGACAAACAATGTTATTTTCTGCTACATTTTCACCGGAGATTAAAAAATTATCTAATCAGTTTTTAAACAATCCTCAGCAAATATCTATCAAATCCAGAGAAACATCATCTCAAATTGATCAAGATATTATTCGGATAAATACACATACGGATAAAGTTGACACTCTTCATAATCTTCTTATACAAACTGATTTTGAAAAAGTACTCATCTTTACCCGTACAAAATACGGCGCAGATAAACTTTCTAAAAAACTATTTCAAAAAGGATTTAAATCAGAAGCTATTCATGGAAACAAGAGTCACAATAAGAGACAAAGAGCGCTTAAAATGTTCAAAGAAAAATTGATAGATATTCTTATTGCTACTGATGTTGCTTCCAGAGGATTAGATATTCCAAATGTTAGTCATGTTATAAATTACGACATTCCAGCCACTTATGATGACTATATTCATCGAATCGGCAGGACTGGACGAGCCAACCAACGAGGAACCGCTCTAACTTTTGTCAGCACAAAATAAATGCCATCACTCTATCATTTGACCGAGGACGGTATCATATATTTTATTTCAATCCTGTCCTAGATGAACTACTAAGCAACTATACTAGGACGGTCCTAGCTATTTTTAAAACTATACTAGGACGGTCCTAGATATTTTTAATAAACGAAAAAACAGCCTCTGGGCTGTTTTTAATTTGCTCCGCGAGTAGGATTCGAACCTACGACCAATTGATTAACAGTCAACTGCTCTACCACTGAGCTATCGCGGAATGTTTTATAGTATTAAATTCTTCAGGTACTCTTTACCACACCCAATCTTTAAATATTTCTCTCTTTTTCTGGCTAAATTTCTTTCGCCAATAAATTCAGAGTACACTAATTTCCATGGTCTGTATCCCTTGGTAGATTTTGTTTGACCAAAATTATGACTTTTAATGCGTTTACTTACATTACTAGATAGTCCAACATATAATCTATTATCAACCATGCTCTGAATAACATAAATGTAATAATTATTCATAGTGTGAATGACAACTGCTCCCTGCCTGCCGGCAGGCAGGTACCACTGAGCTATCGCGGAATGTTTTTTCGATTTAATTTAATCTACTTCAATTTAATTTTCAAATTACTTTTCGTTAATTTACAACAAATCTAATTATACCCAAATTAAAAAAATAATCAAGTTTTTTAAAACCTTTCATTTTTCAAATCAAAACTAAACTGGGAAATTTTTTGATGGGTACCTAGTAATCTCTCAGCTTTCCTAAACCTTTTTGGTTTCTAATTTTTTCCAAAGCTTTTGCTTCTATTTGCCTGATTCGTTCTCTAGTTACACCAAATTCCTGTCCGACTTCTTCCAATGTATGCGTTACGCCATCACCTAATCCAAAACGAATTCTCAAAATCCTTTGCTCACGTGGACTTAATTCTTGCAAAATTTCACCGACATGATTTTTCAATAAAGTCCTGGATGCTGTTTGATCTGGCATAATAGTTTCTGTATCCTCAATAAAATCTCCTAAAACACTATCGTCATCACTATCGCCAATTGTCGTTTCCAACGAAACGGTTTCCTGGGAAATTTTTTGGATATGTCGAACTTTTTCAACGGGAATATCCATCTCAGCGGATATTTCCTCAGCCAAAGGTTCTCGCCCTAATTCCTGAACCAACTGACGAATTACTTGGATATATTTATTTATAGTCTCAACCATATGCACCGGAATACGAATTGTTCTAGATTGATCCGCTAAAGCTCTCGTGATAGCTTGACGAATCCACCAGGTTGCATAGGTGGAAAATTTATATCCTTTATGATAATCAAATTTTTCAACAGCCCGAAAAAGACCAATATTTCCTTCTTGGATAAGATCTAATAATGAAAGATTATTGGATCGTCCAACATATTTTTTAGCAATACTAACAACTAAACGCAAATTTGCTTCCGTCAATTTTTGTTTCGCAACTGGATCACCTTTCTCAATCAATTTTGCCAACCTGACCTCTTCTTCAGCTTTAATAAGCGGAACTTTTCCGATCTCCCGCAAATACATCTGGATTGAATCATTATAATTCGGTTCTGAATCACGAATTAAAGCCTTTTTAGCTCTTGTATTAGCCTTAGCATTAGTCTTAGTTTTTGCTTTTGCTTTTTTCTTATCATATTCATCGGCTATTTTTTCCGTTTCGTTTTTAATAATCTCTCCAGAGCTCATCACTCGCACACCACTATTTTCCAGCTTCTCATACAAACCTTCCAACTCTTCAAGATTTTTTTCTATATCCGGAATGGCATGAATAATTTCATCTTCGGTAATAAAACCTCGTTGTTTACTTCGTTCCGCCAACTCATTAACAATATCCATTATCTCATCCTTTTTAGTTTTCCGTTTTTTAACTGGGGTTTTCTGCTTTTTAACAGCCCTATTTTTTTTAGGAGACTTCTTTCTTACTGCTTGTTTTTTATTTACCAATTTTTTCTTTGTCCCAGTTTTCCTTGCAGTTTTTTTAACAGCTTTTCTTCTTACTGTTTTTTTTCTCGGCTTTTTTGTCGCCGTTCTTTTCCTAGCAATCTTTTTCTTTGCTGGGGATTTTCTCGCTGTTCGTTTTGCAACAGTTTTTTTCTTCGCCGGAGCTCTTCTTGTAACTTTCTTTTTCACAGGATTTTTCTTTCTTGAAACAGTTTTCTTTTTATTATTTTTTTTCTTAGCTTTAGTCATTATAAAATAAATTTAAATTTAAAATACAAACAAAATGGCAATTTTTTAAAAATACAATCACCACTTTTCTGATTTATAGCTTACACTACTTTTAATACAAAGACAATACATTAAAAATGTTGTCCGGAAATTTTCATTAATTCTTGTGCTAACTTTTCAACTTCTTTTTTATCACCTTTTTTTTCAGCTTCTTTAATCTGTTCAATAATTTTCTTAGTAGCCTCTCTTTTATTTTCCCGCTTCAATTCAATAAAATATTGTTCTAGTTCAAGTCGCTTATCATCAATAGTAGCATCTTTTTCTTTTTCTAAATTATCAAAACACTGTTCTCTTAAAAATTTCTTTTGATTTTCATCTTCCAATATTTCCAACAATCTTTCAAAATTAAAATTCATTTCAATTCCTTTATTCAAAATAACATCAACTATTTTTTGATTGGAAAAATATTTTTTAATTTCATCCTGTTTTTTTTCCGCAACTTCTTTCCAAAGCTCACTATTTGCCAAAACTAGCCCCATAATTTCCAGTTGAATATTTTTTAATCGGTCTTGTCCAAAAACTTCATTTTTTAACACTCCATTTTCAACAGACTTATTTGGTGTTTCTTGAAAATTATTTTTATTAAGGTTATTGAAAGTGTCAAAAAGTATTTCCTCAGAGACATCCAATCTATCAGCCAGTTCTTTAATCCAATATTCTTTTTCAATTTTATTGGAAAAACTATTTATCAAACCACTCAATTCCCCGATAATTTTTTTCTTATCTACTATATTATTTTTACTTCGTTTCAATAATTCTTGTTGCAAAAAATATTCCATTGCTGGTAAAGCCTCTTGAACTGCAGACAAAAAAGTTTCTGGATTTTCTTTAACTGCGTCTGCAGCATCTTTTCCCTCCGTAATTTTTACCACAGAAACATTCATTTCATTTTCAAACGCCAACTCACTACTTTTTTTAGACGCTTTCTGCCCGGCTTCATCCATATCAAAAAACATTTTTATATTGTCAGTATATCTTCCAATAAGCTTCAATTGTTCTGTGGTCAAAGCAGTACCAGAAACCGCCACTGTATTTTTTATACCCGCTTGATATGAAGCTATCACATCCATATTTCCTTCGACTAAAAGTACTTCATCTTTTTCTTTAATTTCCAATTTAGCTTTATCTATTCCATAAAGAACATTTCCCTTATGATAAATTTCCGTCTCTGGCGTATTAACATATTTTGCCTGTGTTTCATCTCCCCCTGGGGCAACTCTAGCAGAATAACCCATAACTCTTCCCTGCACGTCACAAATTGGGAAAATAATTCTATCGCGAAAACGGTCATAATGTTTTGTTCTGCCGTCCTTTTCGATAATAAGTCCCGTTTTTAAAATATCTTTGACATCATAACCTCGCTCTTTTAAAAAATCCAAAATATTTCTCCACCCGTCAGGTGCATATCCTAGTCGAAATTCTCGTATCGTCTCTTCATTTAAGCCTCTTTCTTGCAAATACTTCAGTATCTTTTTTTTACCGGAGCCCTCCCATAATTGTTTCTCGTAAAACTTTGTTGCCAATTCCAAAATTTCCCTAAGTTTGTTACCATCTACACTGCTTTTTTCTCCTTGGTATTTCGGTAAAGTTACGCCAGTTCTTTCCGCCAAATTTTCCAGAACCTCTCGAAATTCAAGCCCCTCTATCTCCATCAAAAAAGCAAAGGCATCTCCGCCTTTTCCACAACCGAAACAATGCCAGAATTGCTTCTCTTCACTGACCGTAAAAGAAGGAGTTTTTTCGTTATGAAAAGGACAGCGAGCTTTCCAACTGGAACCGGCTTTTTGCAACTGAACATACTCCCCAATCAAGTCAACGATATTTAATCTTGTCTTAATCTCATCTGTTTCTAAACTCATTTTAATTATTTGAAATACGGACTGTTATTCTATTAATATATTTTGGAATTTTATTTGCAAAAAATGGTGGCGAAATTTCCGCTTCTATTTTCTGGATTTCCGGATGCCTGCTGATAAACGCGTCAATTTGACGCTGACCTTTACCAGCCAATTCTTGCTTTGTTTTATCAGCGTCAATCTTTGCTCGCAATAAAACATTCAAATTTAAATACACTTGCAATGTCTTATCTTCAAAATTAACTTCAGGCTTATCATATTTTTTCTCAACAGAAACTACTTCTGTTGAATATTCTTGCGGAGCAATATTTTTATCTATATAATCATTTATTTTTTTATCTAAATCTTCAACTGAAAAATATAATCCGTACGCTTTAATTTTTATTTGATATTCAAAATTATCCGTCACTGCCCCTTCCTCTGGAAAAACAGCTGAATCTGAAATCTTAAATTCTATCGCTCCAGTCAATAATACGTTATTTTTTCCAATCTCCTCTTTCATTTTTTCTCTAATCTGTTCTTTCAATTTCTGCTCCGTTTCTTTTTTGGCTTTTTCAATATCAGACTTTGCCACCGTTCTTAACTCGCCACCATCTGCTCCTCCGCCTTTCATAGGTTGATTTAATTTAGCGGAAAATTTATCATATTTTGGGCTACCTTTAAATCCCGGAATTGTAAAAGTCGCTGATTCTATATTATATTCTTCTCCTGCTTGATCTGCTATCACTCCCACTTCAATTTCTCCTGGTTTTTTCTTTCCGTTTTCAACTGTCATTCCTGGAACAGTAATAGTTTTTATTAATCTGAAAAGTTTATTATCATCAGTCAAAAATCTGGTTGTAGCAACTAGAACTTGTCCAGTCTCACTAAAATTATTATAAATAATTATCTTTCCTCTGGCTTTTTGATTGGAGGATGTTTTATCACCAGTCGCCTTGAATGTTAAGGATAAAGTTTCTTCTTTCTCTATTAAGCCAGAAACTAAATTTATAGTATCATCATCTTTATTTTCATTATCAACAGGCATATTTTCTTCAGCCCGAACTGTCAAATTAACATTTTTTTGAATTTCGGTAGGAACAATTGTAATTGTCGCTTTAGGGAAAAGAAAATAAACAGCAATTCCTGCCAGCAAAACGACTATGGAAAATCCAAATAACCATAATATTTTTCCAGTTTTTTCAGCAACAGGAGTATCTCCTTTTTTATCTTTTTTAATTATTTCATCTTCTCGAGGATCCACAAATAAATCTCTGAAATCCGCCTCTTTCTCGTTTCTTAGTTTCAATGCATCATTTAAAGCATT
This sequence comes from Parcubacteria group bacterium M6-OD1-3, assembly GCA_003056165.1. Lineage (GTDB taxonomy): Bacteria > Patescibacteriota > Minisyncoccia > Moranbacterales > UBA9337 > LSNR01. The sequence continues at coordinate 21,584 of LSNR01000016.1, forward strand.
CTCACCAACTCTTTTTTCAGTTTTAATAGTCTCTGCATTATTATTATTATTATTATCAATACCATAGTTACTTCTCTGAGTATTTCTTTCTTTTTTGGTTTTTTTATTTATAATTCTAGTAGTTTGACTATTTTGATTATTGTCAGCTACTCGTTTAACAACCCCGCTAACCGAAGCAAACTTTCCACTTCCCAGGTTTTTCAATCTATTATGTTTGCCGGAAATTTCTTCCACTATTCCTTCATTTTGTTTTATAACTTGTGCGTTTTTTTCAACAAAAGGAACTGTTACTTTGTCAACCGCCATTTGCTCTTCAGTCTTGATACCTTCTATAGATTTCCTCACCACAAATCCTATCTTTTTAGCCATAGCAAGACCTTGTTCATCTTGCGTAACTATCATAACTTTCTTGCTCAAATTATCCATTTCATTCTTAATCAATCTCAAACTGACAGAACTTTGCAAAATCAAAGCTCTTTGTGCAACAACCAAAATATTTCGCTTTGCCGGCGTTTTTCTGAGTTTGCCGATTACAGAATTTACTTCTTCATCAGCAGTGATATAAAAAGTCTGAGGCATAATGTATTTTTCTATGTTAAACTTTCTAAAAAATCTTTTAATTTATTTTTTTATTTTCCGATTCAACGTCCTAGACAGATTCTACCACAACAACTACTCCATTACAATAATTCTTAAAAAATAGACGCCCATCTTTTGTCTTATTTCATTGCCCAACCAAAGACTTCCTGTACAGCATTAAATATCAAGTCAAATATAGATTCTGACTTTTCTCCAGTATAAGCACTAAAATATTTAGTGGAAGTTTTATTACCCCACCGATCATTTGATTTAATTTTATAAATATATATTGTGGCAAAGTCCATATTTTTCAACAAGACACTATGCTCAAATCCATATCCATTTTCTGTAGATGTTTTAGCATTACTACCATCATTCTTAGAATAAACAACATCAGAAATAGCCTCCTTATTAGTTCTCCAAGTTATTAAAAATCTCGGTTCACCATCTTCTTGAGAAGAAACAATTTCACTTTTTACATCATAAACTTCTAATGGCAAATCCTTTTTTCCTTCATTCGCCAAAATTATACCACCACCAAATTTTACTTGTTTAATTTTATAATTTTTACTACTGCTAATACTATCTGAATTGTCAACTTTGTCCGAGTTGCTTAATGAATCCGTTTTATCAGAATTATTTACTAAACCTTGAGAAGTTTCTCGCGTTATTTTATTTTTCTCTACTGGCAGAACATTTGCATTTTTTTTATTTTTTAAATATTGCCAAGCAAATAAAGTTAGTCCAGTAAGCAATATTAACAACGCCAAATACAAAAATAACCGCATAAAAACACGCTTTTTTTTCGGCTTTTCCTCATCTTTATTATTATTTTTGTATTTCTCCAGCATTGAACTAAAGCTTAATCATAAAACAATTGTCATTATCATACAATTTGGAAAATAAAATCCTGCATAAATTATAACCTTTTTTCCGAAAAACAACAAATTATTTTTTCCACAATTTTTAGATTGCTTCCTTTATTTTATTAAGTTTCAAACCCTACTAAATTCCTTTCTAGAGTCTAGAGTTTTCCCTATTTCTTCTAATAATTTTTACCATAAAAGCTAATATTATTAAAATTGTAACCACCGACAACGCAATTATGGCAAAATCGCTATTCAATGCATACACTTCATAAATTCCGCCTGAATAAAAATAGACATATGCCAATTTTTGCACTCGTTTCCAATTTCGTCCCATCATAATCATTGACAATTTATTTGAAGTGATTAAAAGAATAAGTCCAGTGAGGTTACCAATATGTGCAAATACAATATAATTCTCAAGTGACCAATATTTTGCTGTGAACATTGATAAAATATAGGTTGAATATGGAGTAATTATATCACCAACCATAAAGCCAACAACAATTGAAGCAGACAAAACACCAAAGCCTTTACGCAATAGCACTAACTTGCGTAATATTTTCCATTTCACGAAAACATCAGCTAATGGACGAATAATCATAACGAGAAATACGGATATAAAAGATATTTGATATAAAATATTATATGCATTCATACTCATATCACCAAAAGCAACTAGCAATGGCAGATAAGCAAGTATAATCAATGAAATTCCCAATAATATATTCTGAAAAATATTTATTTTTTTCATATTTTTATTTTATTATTATTTTTTCAAACTATCTGACATAAGTATAACATTATTTTTACAAATAATCACAAAATCAATATTGTGTGCTTTAAAAAATTCCACTGCCCTTTCTGATCCTTCAGCCACAGCCAGTGTGGCATAGGCATCTGCCATAACACCATTTTTATGGATAACACTTGCTGAAATAATATCTGTTTGTGCACTATCTTTTATTTTTGAATTTAAAATGTGATGCTTTTTTTGATTTTTAATATTCCATTTTCTTCGATAAATTCCACTCGTACATAAAGCTTTATCTTGCAAAGAAAAATTGATACTTTGTTTCTCATCATAAGGATTAATAATATCAATAGAAAATAATTGACCTTTCTCATCCCTTCCCTGCACATACATATCGCCACCAATGTTAATAATTACTCCATGTTCAGTTTTAATTTCTTCAACAATTCTTTGAACCACATAACCCTTTAAAAAACCACCGAAATCCAATTCTTGCGTGTCTTGTAATGTAATTTTGTTTTGTGAAACAATAATATCATCCATACTTATATTATATTGCTCATTTTTCAACTCAACATTAATATCTTTCTCTTTTGATATTTCTTCAAATGACTTATTATAACCAATTCGTGCTACCTGAACTAGTGGATTAAATTTTGCGTTTGTTTTTTTGTAAAGATTATAAGCAATATTATAGACATCTAAAAACTCATCTGACATTTTGCTTAATATTTTCCTGTTAATTTTTGACAACTCACTTTGCTCATCAAAACGCGAAAATCTTTTTTCATATTCTTGGGCAACTTGCAGTGCTTGCGTGAAATAGCTATCTGCAATTTCAACGGAATTAGCAATAAAAATCATATCAAAATCACAACCCATAACTTTTGTGTGATAGTTGTATTCTGATAACATATAGATTATACTAGAGATAAATTACCTTTATATTATACTCATTTTTATGCAAAAATACATTATATCTGTTCTTCTTAGTTTTTCTGGAGTTATTTTTACTATTATGGCTGGTATAAATATTGCCTACCGCACAAATGTTATTCCTAAAATAGAAAGAGATTTTCAAGAAGAAAATCAAACATTAGAACAAACTATTACTAATTTTGATGACACTATAGCTAAATTAAATGGAGAAATTGAAATTGCTCGACAACAACAACAATTTGCAGAAGCAAGGCTAAAAGAAAAATTGGCAGAAGAAGAACGCATTGCTCTCGAAAAAGCACAAGCTCTTGAGCGCGCCAGAATTGCTGCTAATATCAAAGCCGCTAAAGATGCTGAAGCCGCTAAAACCGCCCGCCTAGCTGCCGCAAAAAAAGCAACATCCAAATCCACCAAAAAATCCAAAGCTTCTTGAATCCTTATTCTCTTCTTTTTTAAATTTCTATTCAAAAAAAGTTCGGATTTTGTCAAAGGGTGTACTGTCATCAGTTTCGGACGAAATATGCGTGAAGCTTTGCTCTGCAGAAAGCACACTGACACACAAAGAAACAAACCTTTCCAAAAATCCTATTACATTCAGAACATCCAGTAATTCAATCGATGCGTTTCCGCTCGCCTCCGCTATGGTGGCGAACCAAAGCAGAAATTTTTTTAATACATTTTTTATTTTTTAACCCAATTTGAAATTGCTTCAGCTGTTTTTTCAGCATACTTACCCATCAAAATTCCTGGGTGCGTAGCTCCTTTTATTTCCACAAAATCAGCATCATAATAGTTTGCCATTTTTCTATCCGATTCTATCGAAATACCAAAAGGAACAGATTTCCCCAATTCACCGCCAATAATAAGCAAAGGTATATTTATTAAATTTTTCGGAATAGAAATGCCTTTCTTTCTGTCGCGACGAGCTTTCCCTGATTCAATTCCTAATTTCATTCTCATTTTCATTGCATCCATCATTCCTATATCGGGCATCATCTTCATAGCTCTCAACGGATTAAGTGGCAATCCGGCATCAGTAACATTATAAGTCAAAGGAATATTCTCAATTACTTCACTATCACCAGCTCCCTGAACCTCAACGGAAGGACTAGGATCTATTGAAATAATCGATTTTATACTAGAACCAACTTTTTTTGCATACATTAAAACCAACAATCCTGCCATACTGTGTCCAATCACAACAGGATTTTTCAGCTCTAACTCTCTGACAACTAATTCAATATCATAAACATAATCCTCCATTCCAACAATAGATAAATTCACTCTAGCACTTGGCTTATGTCCTCTTAAGGAAAAAATAACACATTCAAAACCTTTACCGGTTAAATACTTAACAATTTTATTCCACATAAAAGCCCCGCCAAAAGAGCCGTGCACAAATAATAGCGGTTCTTTAAATTTCTTTTCTTTAGGAGAAAATCTCTCTACAAATATTTTGTTTTTTCCTAATACATAAGTTTGTTTTTTCATATTTTTTTATTAAAAATTTTTATTAGTGATATTTATTTAACACCTGAAATAGTGGTATTAATTTTTTTGTGTTTATTGTTTATATATAAATACAAAGGAAATAAAATCACAAAAAAGATTATCCCTAAATACAAAAATCCGTATTGATATGATAGATGCTCTATTGTGAATCCAACACCAAAGCTTGCTATTGCGGCAACAACTTGATTAATTTGTGAATGGGTTGATAATAGTGTGGCTTTGAATTTACTTGTCTTGATGATATCAAGTAGATAGCTATTATCAACTTTATTCAAACCCCATTGAAATGCGTTTATAACAATAAAAGCAACGGCCACAATCCACCAGGTTGAGATAAATCCTAAAACAAATATGAGAAACGTATAAATAATAAGTTGAAATTTATAGAAAGAAAATAAAGAAGTTGTCTCCTTAATTTTTCCAGTATACGCGAGTATAAGTGAGGCAAGCATTCTTCCTACACCAAAAAGTACTCCAAACCAAATTACAGGTATTTCTAGAAATAATTGATATGGTGCACGAAAAACACTAACACTAAATACTGCACCACTAATAATTCCTGAAAATAAAGCAAATATAAAAAAGTTTAAGCGGTGTCCTTCACTTATAATTTGTCTAAAGTTAGTACGTCCGATTTCTTCTATTTCTTCTTGTTTTACAGGAGGCGTCACTAAGGCAATCGCAGCTAATATCCCAATAATATCAATTGCAAGAGCAATCAGAAATGGGGTTTTGAAACTGATACTGACTAAAAAAGGTATGAGTACCATAAATATAATTGGGATTGCAAATCCTATCGAACTAATCTTTCCCATCACCTTCGCATAATCGTTTTCTCTTTTGAGCCCTCGTAGAGTTTCGTGCATAAAAGCACTGCCTGTTCCGCTATGAAACGCATGCGCCATGCTCATGAGTACTCCACCAAAAATTAGAAAAACAATGTTATTTGCCACAAGAAAAAGAAGTGTTGATGTCAACATAAACGCTCTAGACATTATGAGTGCTGTTTTGTGACCAATCTTGTCAGATACATATCCGCTCGGGATTTCAAAAAGAAATCCTGCCAAATTTCCTACGAGCAAAATAATACCAATACCTTCTGGTGTTACATTTGGAATCGTTAAATAATATGCCCCCAGAATCGCGACGAAAACACGCTTGTTAGAAATTAAAAACAGTGTATATTTCCAAATATTTGAGTGCAAGTTTTTCTTCATAATTATTTCAAAAGTTTATCACTACGCACTCCCAGCGTTTCCGCTCGCCTCCATTTCGCTACGGTGGCAAGCAAAAGAGGAAAAATCCCTTCCTTTAGACTCATTCTTTTTTACCCTTTTACTTTTCGGCGGACAGGCTATTCTATAAATTTTATTTAATGTCCTTGGCTACTTCTACATCTCGTATTTTATACAACTTTCTCATTGCAATTGTGTTCATAATTTTATTTGCAGAATAACCTATTAAAGCAAGTACGACAAAATATCCAACTCCAAAAAGAGTAAACTGCGGTATTTTTTTAGAAAATAGACCAATTAAGGTCGCACCAACACCCATGGATGTGATAATAGTAAGGTTCTTAACTGATGAATTGGTACTTTTTGCTTGAATTGACGAGAATAAATTTAGTGCGGAGTCAACATAATTCTTTGTCATTTTCCAAATATCTTTAACATAAGATAATGTATCCGACAAAGTCTCATGCTTAAACTGAAGTACGTCCAGAAATTTTTCCATAGCAGGAGCCTTTTTTAAAACAGATTCCCTTGTAGAAATATATGCTCCCATTTGATTCATACGCGCTTCAATCAAATTTATGGTTTTTGCATAACTTTCAATTTTTGCATTAAGTGCACCAACCTCACTTCCTTTTATTTCTCCCCTTTCCTTAACCTCTGCTATCCTTTCCCATATAATTCGATGCAGGTTTAGATAGCGATGAAGCTGACCCTTAAATTCTCTCATGAATATCTGCTCTTGAATGAACTTTTCAATATCGATGATTTGTTCAGAAATATTATTTATGATGTATAACTTATCTCCTCGATATATCTCGAAAGTTTCCTCTTTTATCTCAAAATGTTTTTCTTGTTGAAACTCATCAAGCAATTTTTGTATGTTATCTTCTTGAGAATTTTTCAGTACGAGAAAATATGGGTAAATAGTTTTTATATTAGCAAGCTCTTTTGGAATTGGTGCGCCAAGCGAGAAAATATAACTAATAGCAGGTGATAGTTTTTTCTCATAATAATGAGTCAGTGCCTCTATGTCTTTTTTGATTTCTTTTTCATTTCCTTTACTCAATAGGATAAGCCCGTCTTCAAATATTTTTACTTCTATATTCGTTGAGCTTGTGATTTTAACATATTCTAAATCGCCGACATTAAATTCAACTTCATTTATCAACAAATTGTCATGCAGTGCAACTAACTTTTTCTTTTTCAAAGCTAAGGGAGAATCAGCTTCCTTTAAAAAATCATATATTTCTGACAAATGCAGAGTTGTTCTTTGAAACCAACCCCCTACGAATATTTTTTCTATTTGCATATTTATTATTGTTTCAACTTATTAAATTATCAACGGAAACATCCAACGCTTTGGCAATTTTTCGTAAAGTTTCAAGTGTAGACTTTTGTCTTCCTGATTCTAAATTACTGATATAGACTCACTTATTAAATATCCTCTTACGACATTTTCTTCGCTTTGCGAATCTTTTTCATATTTTTATTTCTCTCCTTATTTATAATAGCAAGAAATTGTTTTATCGTAAATAAAAAAACTACAGAGATAACTCTGTAGTTTTTTGTTTGGCGGAGAGGGAGGGATTCGAACCCTCGGTACTCGTAAAAGTACAACACCTTAGCAGGGTGCCCCTTTCAACCACTCAGGCACCTCTCCATTTATTATATTTTAAACCCATTAACACCTTAGCAGTGTTGATTGAGAGTTGGCGAGCAATCTATTTCAACCACTCCTCACTTGCTCATTCGCAAGCAAGCATCTCCATATTAATTATATTGTAAAATTCTCTATAAGTTTAACTTATATCCTGCTAAGGTTTACTTAGCAGTGTTGATTGAGAGTTGGCGAGCAATCTATTTCCCATCCAAGACGGATCAACTTCTGACTGACAATATAATATTCCTATTCACTCATCCATATAACAATTTAAAGAATACCAAAAAAATTATATTAAATCAAGCGAAATAAGTTAACAGCGAGGTTTCCGTTAATTGATGGACAGACAACCTCCTTAGTGTGTTGCTTAAAACGATAATTTTATTTATAATATAAGTAAGTTAACCAATTAAATATAATTTATTTTAAAATTTATAAAAATATGGTTTTAGTATTATTTAACAATCTCACAGAAAGTGATAAAACAAGAGCTATTGATCGATTAATTTCAGAGAGCACTCCGCGACAAGAATTTTTCTTAATGATTTTATTGTCAATTCTAATGGCGACATTTGGTGTATTAATTGATAACTCTGCAGTAATTATCGGAAGTATGCTCATAGCCCCAATGCTTTACCCAATTTTGAGCGTTTCTTTAGGAGTAGTTATGAGTAACGGAAAATTGATTTCCCGCTCCTTTTACACACTTTTAAAATCAACCACTATAAGTATTATCGGAGCCATATTAATAACCTGGTTTTTTGGCTCAAATATTGAGCTAGGGAAAGAATTTTTATCCCGAACGGAACCAACAATCATTTATGGTACTATCGCTTTTATTTCTGGACTAGCGGCTTCCTTCGCTTTAGTAAAGCCCGACCTTAGTGAAACTTTGCCCGGAATTGCCATTTCTGTCTCCCTTATTCCGCCATTGGCTGCTACTGGAATTGGTATCGCCAGACTAGATTGGCCTGTTGCTAGTGGAGCTTTTATAATGTTTCTTCTTAATACCGCCGGAATTATTTTCGCCAGTATGATAGTATTTTCCATGATGAATCTCTATATAAAAAGAACTATTGTAAAAAGAATAATTACTCGAGAAAAAAAAGAAATGGAGCGCGACATCGCTAAAGCAAAAAAATTATTACGATTAGACAAATAGAAATAAACTATCCTGACAATCTAATCACTATAATTTAAAAAAGAAAACAGCGCTGATCCAAAATTGAACCTACGCTGCTTAGCTTGTACGATATTTGCTATAAAAAATATCCCCATCACTGCCAAAAAAACTGTCATTGCCTTTTTCATGATTCTTCTCCTGTTTTTTTGATGAAAAAATTCCATCTTTTTGTAGTTAATTATTATAGTTTGTTAGACTAAATAATTATACTACGGAAGGTGTCTTTTTTTCTAGATTAAGATTGGGAGTAGAATGTAAGACCCGGATTAACAATCGCCTGTAACACTTCCATAATTACGCTATGGAGGTATTGCAACTAGAATCCAAATTCGTCCGACTTTTCATCATAATTCATTTATCAATTTCAAAAACATTTTAGCAGATTTGGACCAAGAGAATTTTTGAGCTTGACGAAGTTTATTATATGAAAATTCTTCATGTAATTTTTTATTCAAAAGAAACTCCTTGCAAGCAATTGCAATCTCATCCGGTCTATCGGCATCAATTAAAATTCCACCCTTTCCAACTACTTCCGGCAAGGACGAATTATTCGAAGCAACAACATCAACACCGCATTTCATCGCCTCCAAGGGCGGAATTCCAAACCCTTCAAAAAATGATGGATATACAAAAAGTGTAGCCAAATTGTAAACATAAACTTTATCCTTGTCGGCGATAAAATTTAATAATATAATATCTTTTTTAAATTTTGATTTCTGAATAGACTCTTTAATTCTTTTCGATTTCCAACCGTCCGAGCCGGCAATAACCAACTTATACTTATCTAAAACTTTGTTTTTTTCTCCTCGTATTTTCTCATAAGCCTCAACTAACCCCTCGATATTTTTTCTCGGCTCAAATGTTCCTAAAAATAAAATAAAATTAAATGGTAATTCGTACTTTTCTTTAATTTCCAAAAGTTTCGGATTGTTCCTATCCACCGTTTTGAAATTATTAGAAATTCCATTATAAATTACTTCAATTTTTGTCGGTGATATCTGATAATTTTTTACAATATCATCTTTAGTCGATTGAGAAACAGCAATTATTTTATCAGCTCGTTTTGCCAATTTTGGTGCATTGATAAAAATATGCCACAGCCTCCTTTTCCATGAAAAGGTTTCCGGAAAATATTCAAAGGACAAATCATGGATTGTCAAAATTAGTTTAGCCTTCTTAGAATTGGCAATGAAATTTATATTCGGCATAAAAATAATATCCACGCCACCGAGCATCAAATCAATTTTCGGCCATTGCAAATACCACAGAAACAAGTTCAAAAGTTTATTCGGAAAACGGAATATTTTTATTTTCACATTGGAATATTTTTTTGTCCAAGACAAATCAATCTTTGGCTTTTTCCAGGAATTTAAAAACAGGATATACTTATTTCGTTTATCCTCTTGAAATATTTTTTTCAACAAATTTATAGTATATTCTTCTACCCCGGTCCTCCTGCCCTCGGATAGACAACGAATGTCTATGCCTATTTTCATAATTTCTTTAAGAATCTTGAATTATTTCTATCATCAACCTTTATCTTTCTTAAAATCCAAAAATAAAGTTCCTACCTATTGATAAACAAAAAACCTCACCATTAGACTTTATCATCAAAATAATGTTTAATAAAGACTATCCAAAAACCGATAAACACTCCCCCTAATAATAAAATTGAAATTAATTTTCCAAGAGAGAATTTATATTCTGATATTACTGGTTGACTCACTAAAACTTTAAACCAATTCGGGTCTTGCTGATATTTGTTAAGCTCCACAGTTTTTTTATCTAAAATTTTTGCAATAGCTTTGACCGTTTTTTTTGCATAACTGATTTTTTTCACCAAAAAAGTGACGTTTATCATTTGTGACGACAATCTTCTTGCTTTTAATTTTTCAAAAGAATCCAATCCAGCATTATTAATTATATCCGCTTTAATTCTATCTGATTCAAGCCAGCGAACTACCGTATCAGCAAAACGTTCATCAGCTTGCAAACGATAAAATTCATCATAACGATAATCGTTAGTATTTTTTTGGTAGCCGATTCGTGTGATATTCAAATCAACACTCACTTTGTATTTCGTCGGCAACAATAATTGTACTAACATTCCAAAAACTATCACACCGACAACGACGCTTGCAAATAACTTCCATTTTCTTCTAAATATTTTGATATATTCTTTTAGCTCCATAATATTGATTAATTTCAAAATTAATTCATAAATTTTAAAACACAAACAGTGTGTACGTAGTC
>LSNR01000017.1 GCA_003056165.1 Parcubacteria group bacterium M6-OD1-3
CCGAACCACGCACACACCTTTACAACTTAAGGCGACTTTAGCTTAAAATTTGAAACAGTTTAATTATGTTCCTTCATGCGGAATATGAAAGAATATTTGGATATTCAACAACGAATAAATTTAGCTATTATAAAAAAATTTGAAACGGAAAAAATTGATTTCGCTTTTCCAACACAGACTGTTTTTGTGGAAAAGGTTAGTTAAATAATATTTAAAAATTCAATATCTTTTATGTCATCAAAAATTTTTTCGGCGACAACAGTTGGATTGGATAGTGAGATTGTGGAAGTAGAAGCAGATATTCTTTCACAGGGAATGCATACTTTTACCGTTGTTGGTTTACCAGATACTGCTATTAAAGAGTCTCGTGATAGGGTTAGTAGTGCTATAAAAAACAGTGGATTTAATCCGCCACACAGGTGTGGTAGATTGACAGTTAATTTAGCTCCGGCGGATTTACCGAAGATAACACCAATTTATGATATTCCAATGGCAATTTGTTTTTTATTGGAATCGGAACAACTTGATTTTGATGTGGAAAAGAAAATTTTTTTAGGAGAATTGTCTTTGGCTGGAAAAGCTCGTCCGGTGCAAGGCGTTTTGCCAATTGCTTTAATGGCAAAAGATAAGGGTTTTGCGCAAATTTATGTTCCGATGGAAAATGCCCAAGAAGCAAGTGTTGTCAAAGGGATAGAAATAATTCCCATAGACAATCTTTATGAACTAGTCAAACATTTACGAGATGAAAAACAGATTGAAGTTTTTCCAGAGATAGATAGAAAAAGCTTGTTTAAAAATCAAAATCATCTTATTGATATGTCGCACATCAAGGGGCAGGAACATGCCAAAAGAGCTTTGGAAATTGCTACTGCTGGTGGGCATAATGTAATTATGAATGGTCCGCCTGGTTCCGGAAAAACACTTTTGGCTAAAGCGATGGCTTCAATTTTGCCGAGACTTTCTTTAGAGGAAGCGTTGGAAATTACTAAGATATTCTCCATCTCTGGAAAACTTTCCAGAGAAGAACCGCTATTAACGCAAAGGCCATTTCGTTCTCCTCATCACAGTGCCAGTTCAGTTTCTTTGGTGGGTGGAGGAACTTATCCGCGACCAGGTGAAATCAGCTTAGCTCATCGTGGAGTTTTGTTTTTGGATGAGTTTGCCGAGTTTCCCAAAAATGTGATGGAAAATTTGCGACAGCCTTTGGAGGACGGAGTAATTACGGTTTCTCGTGCCAAAGGAACACTAAGTTTTCCAGCTCGGTTTACGCTGGTAGCGGCGATGAATCCGTGTCCGTGCGGAAATGCTACTGATCCGGAAAAATTTTGTTCGTGTACTCCGGCACAAATTGCTAATTATCAAAGAAAAATATCCGGTCCGATTTTGGATAGAATCGATTTGCAGATTGAAGTGCCGAGAGTGAAATTTGAAAAATTACAAGAAGACAGCTCTGGTGAAAGTAGTGAGAAAATTCGAGAAAGAGTGGAGCAATCCAGAAAAATTCAAGAAAAAAGATTTAAAAATACGGACAATATCGTCAATAGTGAAATGTCTTCTAATGAAATTAAAGAGTTTTGTCCATTGGATGAAAACTCGATTCAATTGTTGAAAAATGCCGTTTCCACAATGGGGCTTAGTGCGCGCTCTTATTATCGTTTAATAAAAATTGCGCGTACGATTGCCGATTTGGCTGGTGAAGAAAATATTACACCAAATCACATTGCTGAAAGTATTCAATATCGATTTAAAAATTAGTATTTAAAATTAACAACAAAAAGAATTAGTTTAAAAATTTTAAAAGTTAGAAAAAACTAAAAATGCTAACTTAATAAATTAAAAAAACCAAAAGGAACTAATTGGAATAAAATATTGGATAGATAATTTTCTAAAGTTGAATATTTAACAAATATTCGTCTTCGTAAAAGATTAAATTGGAAAACGCCCATTGAAATGTTCTATGAAGAAGTAAAGGTATGACATTTCTAAATGTAATTGACATAGTGGATAAAACTATTGACAAAAAATACAGATGCACTATACTTCCTCAAGTATAAAAATTAGGACTCAAATTTAATGGATTTTATTTTTTACAATAAAAACCTAGTAATTTGAGTTAAGAGAAAGGTTTTTTGCTTATTTGTAAAAAACAGATTAGTGGATTTTTTAATAACATCCGCAATAAAAACAAGAAATTTCAAACAAAACTTTACAGAGGTCAGCGAAAAGTCGCTGACTTTATAAAACGGCACAGAACGATAAAACTCCTTCATCTATTTAGGAAATATTCTGCTTTTGCTGTGGTTATTTCTAGTGCTGCCTTGGTGACAGCTACCAATATGGCTGCCGGGGGGCAAGCTGGGTTATTGTCGGGGCAATGGAAAGAATCTGATGGTATTAAAACTGATATGAATATTCAGGCCGAGAAAGATATGCAAAATGATTTAGCGCCAGTTTCCGTTGCTAGTAGAGCTGTTGATCCGAAATTGAAAGATAAAAAGCAGGATGAAATTATTGGAAATGTAAGTAATAATATCATTACAGCTTCTTCTAGTCCCGTTCTTAAAGACCCACAAGAGGATGGTGGTGTTGAGATTTATACTGTAAAAGAAGGTGATACGGTTAGTTCAATCGCAGTTACTTACCATATTACAGTTAATACCATTCTTTGGGCGAATGATATTGAAGATATTGATTCAATAATGCCTGGTGATAAGATATTTATTCTACCAGTAGCTGGTTTAAGTTATGTTGTAAAAAAAGGAGAAAATTTAGACCAAATAGCTAAAAAATATAAAGCTAATAAAGAAAAAATAATTTCTTTTAACGATTTGCCAGCGAATGGAGAGATTAAAGAAGGTCAGGAAATAGTTATTCCTGGTGGGCAGAAAGAAGTTCCCGTCTCAGCAACAGCGACGGCAAGAGTTGGTATATCCAGAAGAAGTTACGCTACTCCGACTGGTGGTGCACCAAAAGTTTCGGGTTGGAAAAAGTTGGAAGGAAAAGCTGGCAAAGGGCATAAATTTCCTTACGGATATTGTACTTGGTATGTTGCGCAAAAAAGATATGTTCCTTGGGGCGGAAATGCTGGAACATGGCTTTATCATGCTAAAGCTAGAGGTTATAAAACAGGAAAAGCTCCAAGAAAAGGTGCTATTATGGTAAGTTCCGAATCATGGTGGGGGCATGTCGCTGTTGTAGAAAAAGTCGGCAAAGGTACGATTACCGTTTCAGAAATGAATTATCGTGGTTGGGCAAAAGTCAGTCGGCGGACCATATCAACGAAAAGTAGATCAATAAAAGGTTATATCTATTAGTTTAAAAAATATCAGTAAATTCTAGTAACGTACCATGGTACGTTACTAGGTACGTTACCAAAAGTTTAAAAAGTTTATAGAAAGTTTGATGATTGTCTTATAAAAGTGAGAGAGGTATTTCAGGGTCATCTTGCGTTGGAATAGACTGATAATTGACAGATTAGTTTTGATATGATAATATTTAGCCAAGTTGATGTTAAGAGAGTAGAAGTGATTCGCATGGAAGCGAATCTTTTTTTATAAAAAATAATCTAATTTATAGATAAAAATATCACTTTTAATTGACTCATTGAATTAGTTAATTAGAGGTGATATAAAATTTAATATGACAAAGAAAAAACAAGGTAATGAAAAACAAACGGGAATAAATTCCAATGAATTTGATAGTGCTATTTCTCAGATTTGCGACGAAAAAGGGATTGATAAGGATAAAGTAATGGAAACTGTAGAGGCTGCTTTATCGGCGGCTTATAAAAAGGATTATGGAAAGAAAAGTCAAAATATTCGTGCTGAAATAAATAAGGTTTCTGGCGGAGTAGATTTTTATTTAGTCAAAGAAGTTGTTGATGATACAGTACGAGAATTTGTTGAGATTGAATTAGGTGAAGATGAAGAGAAGAATACTACCGCTAAAAAAGAAAAAAAGAATAATAAGGAAAAAATCAATAAAAAAAGTGAAAAAGAAAATACTGGCAAGGATGAAGAAGATGAAAAAGAATATTTGGCACGCTTCAATCCAGAACGAGACATAGTAATTGAAGATGCTTTAGAGATAAAAAAAGATGCTAAAATTGGAGATATTATTGAAACAAAACTTGATTCGCAAGATGATTATGGTCGAGTTGCTGCTCAAACAGCGAAACAAGTAATTATTCAGCGTATTCGTGAAGCAGAAAAAGAAGCAATGTATGATGAATATAAGGAGAAGGAGGGCGAAGTTTTAAGTGGAACTGTGCAGAGAATGGAAGGACAAAATGTTTTTGTTAATTTGGGAAAAGCAACTGGTATTTTATTTCCATCAGAACAAATTAAAGGAGAAAATTATCGCATTGGGCAAAGACTTAAAGTGTATTTAGAAAAGATAGAAATAGACACTCGTGGTCCTGGTATAGTTTTAAGTAGAATTCATCCGGAAATGGTTAAAAAAATCTTTGAATTAGAGGTACCAGAAATTTTTACTGGAACAGTTGAAATAAAAGCAATTGCCAGAGAGGCTGGGGCTAGAACGAAGATTGCTGTTATTGCTAATGAAGAAGGGCTAGATCCAATCGGTTCTTGTGTTGGACAAAAAGGAACAAGAGTACAAGCGGTAATTGATGAGTTGGGTGGAGAGAAAATCGATATTATTGAGTGGAATGAAGATCCGAAGAAGTTTATTTCAGCATCTTTGAATCCGGCGAAGATTTTGCGAATAGATATTGATGAAAAAGATGAAAATAAAAAGGCAATAGCTATTGTTGCTGATGACCAGTTGTCATTGGCCATTGGACAGAGAGGACAAAATGTACGATTAGCTGCAAAATTGACAGACTGGAAGATTGATATTGTTGGCGAAAATAAAACTACTGATAAAAATATTGAAAAAGCTGAGGAAATCTTAAAAGATAAAAAAGATAGTGCTGATAAAAAGGAAGAAAATATTGAAAAAAAAGATGATAATAAAAAAGAAAAAACTAAAGAGAAGAAAACGAAAGTGAAAGTTGATAATAAGAACAAAATCGCAACTGATAAATAGTAAATAAGATAAATTTTTTTTGTGCGGGTCCTCAACTTGCATATATTTAAACAATAATAATTATTTATAAAATTATGGAAATTAAAAAACTAGATAAATCAATGTTGGAAATTAAAGACACAATCTCTTGGGATAAATGGCAAAAATTTTTTGATGAAGTTGTATCTAACTTTTCTAAAGAAATTAAGATTGAAGGTTTTCGTGCTGGTAAAGCTCCACGAAAAATTGTAGAACAAAAAGTTGGAAAAGATGCTATTCTTAATGCAGTGGCTGAAAAAGCAATTCAAAAACATTATCCAGAGATGTTGAAAAAAGAAAAAATAGAAGCTATCGGTGCTCCACAGGTGCAAACCATAAAATTGAATGAGGGAGAAGATTTGGAATATTTAGTTACAACTGCTGTAATGCCGAAAGTGGAATTAAAAGATTGGCAAAAAAAGATTAAGGAAATAAATAAAAAATATAATAATGATGAAATTAAAGTTTCTGATAAAGATATTGAAAAAGAATTGGAAAAAATAGCAAACAGTCGAGTAAAACTAGTAACAGTAAAAAGGGAAGCGAAGAAAGATGATGCCGTTAAAGTTGATTTCATAGTAAAAAAAGACAATATTCCCATTGAAGGTGGAACAGCAAATGACCATAGTTTAATTTTGGGAAAAAATGTATTTATTCCCGGATTTGAAGATGAAATCATTGGAATGAAAGAGAATGAAGAAAAAACTTTCGAATTGGTTTTTCCTAAGGAATATCACGAGAAGAATTTGGCGGGAAAACCAGCACAATTTGAAGTTAAATTGAAATTGGTCCAAGAAAGAATTATTCCAACCATTGATGACAAGTTTGCAGTTTCTTTGGGGAAATTTAAAAACATTGAGGAATTAAAAGATAGTATTAAAAAAGGACTGAAAAAAGAGAGAGAGCATAAGCGAAAAGAGGAACAGAGGTCTGAATTTGCCGAGAAACTAGCGGAAGAAATTTCTGTTGTTTTGCCAGAGATTTTAATTCATGAAGAATTGCATAAAATGCTTCACGAATTTGAAGGGCAAACACAGCAAATGGGAATGACAACTGATCAATATTTGAAACAGATTGGAAAAACTAAGGAAGATTTAAAAAAAGATTGGCAACCGCAAGCAAAAAAAAGAATTAAATCAGCATTGGCCTTTGGAAGAATAATTAGTGAAAGAGAGCTTGAGATTTCTGGAGAAAAAATTGAAGAAGAGATGAATAAAACATTGCAATATTATAAGAATGAAAAAAACATAGAGGATAAAATTGATATGAAGGCATTGTATGAACACACAAAAGCTATTTTATTAAATGAAGAATTATTTAAAACCTTAGAAAGAATTAAATAGAAAGCCTAATGTTTAAATTTTCAAGAATATGAATGATGAAAATATCAATCAAATTTTAATTCCCACGGTGATTGAAAAAACTAATTTTGGAGAGCGAGCTTATGACATTTACTCTCGCTTACTTAAAGACAGAATTATTTTTATCGGTAGTCCTATTGAGAATACAATTGCAAATGCTGTTATTGCGCAGTTATTGTTTTTGGAATCGCAAAATTCCAAAGAAGATATTAAAATCTACATAAATTCTCCCGGAGGAGTAGTAAGTTCTGCTTTGGCAATTTACGATACAATGCAATATGTTAAACCAGAAGTACAAACTATTTGTGTTGGTTTAGCAGCTTCAGCTGCGTCACTATTGTTAGCAGCAGGAGCTAAGGGAAAAAGAATGATTCTTCCCAATGGAGAAGTAATGATTCATCAGGTTATGGGTGGAGCACAAGGTCAGGCAACAGATATAGACATTCATGCCCGTCAGATTCTCAAAACAAAAGAGCGCTTAAATAAAATTTTAGCGAAACATACTGGGAGAAAAATTTCTCAGATAGCAAAAGATTCCGATCGCGATTATTTTATGACTGCTCAGGAATCTAAAAAATATGGAATTGTAGATAGGGTCATCTAATTTGGAATAAAAAATAGCTTAAAAATAAAAATAAAAATATGACAGATTTCGTTAATAATCTAATAATTTTTTCAGCAAATGATTTTCATATGCTTAGCTACTGGGTAGCTTTTTTTGCAGCTTTATTAGAAACAGTATTTATTGTCGGATTGTTTCTTCCTGGTTCAACAGCTATTTTAATTCTCGGTGCACTTGCGTCTAGGGGGTATGCTCATATTGAATTTTTATTTTTATTCGCTACGGTTGGAGCTATTTTAGGAGATAATGTTAATTATTATCTTGGAAAAAAATATGGGATGCAATGGCTTCAAAATGGTTTTTGGATTTTAAGCAATAAAAGATTTGAAAAAGCTCAAATATTTTTCAATAAACATGGTGCTAAGAGTGTTTTTTTGGGAAGATTTATCCCCAGCGTTAAGGAGATAGTACCATTAATTGCTGGAACACTAGAAATGAATAAGAGAAAATTTTTTTTGTGGAATAGTTTGGGTGCTGTTGGCTGGGGTTTAGAATGGTTATTAGCTGGTTATATTTTTGGACAATCAATGGATTTAGCAAAAGATTGGATTTGGAAAATGGGATTAGTTGCTACTTTTTTGCTAGTAATTTTTATATCAGGTTCTGGACTGCTTAGAATTTTAAATAGACAAATATCGAAAAAAATATAAAATTATGGATTACCTATTTATTTTAGGGGCAAAGTATTTATATTTAGTTATTATTGTAATTGCAATAATCTATTTTATTAGAGAGAAAAAAGGGATACAAAAACAAATTGTGACAGTTGGGTCAATTATTTTATCGCTTAGTTATGTCATTGCAAAAATAAGTAGTTTTTTGTTTTATAATCCACGACCTTTTGTTGTTGAAAAAATTACGCCATTAGTTTTTCATATTGCAGACAATGGCTTCCCCTCAGATCACACCTTGCTAAGTTCCTCAGTAGCATTTATTATTTTTTCTTTTAATAAGAAGTTAGGAATAATATTGATTGTATTAACATTGTTAGTTGGGTTATCAAGAGTATATGTTGGAATTCATCATTTTATTGATATAATTGGAAGTGTTATTATTGCTGGAATAGTTACAGCCCTTGTTTGCAGTTTTTTTAAAAAGAAATTAATAAAAAATGACTCTCGACAAAGCTGAATTAATGTGATAACTTAGAGTTATTGAGTGAATGTTTAATATGGATTTGTTTTCAAACAGTCTTAATAAAAATTAAAGGATAATTATTATGAGTACAAAAAGAACTTATCAACCGAAGAAAAAAAAGCGTGCCAAAGTACACGGTTTTTTGAAGAGAATGAGTACTAAGGATGGACGAAAAGTAATTAATCGACGACGACAAAAAGGACGAAAAAAATTAACTGTTTAAATTTAAATTTTTTATGGGAGCTATTTTTCACGGATTAATTTATCAACCGCTTTATAATATCCTAATTTTTCTGTATGATTTTTTGCCAGGTGCTGATTTTGGAATTGCTATTATTGTAGTAACATTATTGATTAAATTTGCCTTAATACCTCTTTCCAAAAAACAAATCGAATCACAGAAAAAAATGCAGGAGATTCAACCAGAATTAAAAAAAATACAGGAAAAGTATAAAGACAATAAGGAAAAACAAACAAAAGAGGTGATGAAATTTTATAAAGAAAATAAAGCCAACCCTTTTTCCGGCTGTTTGCCAATGATTGTACAAATTGTTTTTTTAATAGCTATTTATCGTGTAATTATAAATATTTCTAATGCTGGCTTAACTGTGGATGCTAGCGATTTATATTCTTTCGTCAGAGATCCTGGAGAAATTAATAAAATGTTCTTAGGGATCATTGATCTTTCATCCCCGAGTCTGTTTATTGCTATCTTAGCTGCCGGAGCTCAATTTTGGCAAATGAAAATGATGATGGCAAAGAATAAAAAGAAAGAAGAAAGCAAAAAGGTTGAAAAAAAATCAAAAGAGAAAGACAGTAAACCTGACTTTGCACAAATTATGAATAAACAAATGGTAGTCTTAGGTCCGATGATGACGCTTTTTATAGGTGTTAAATTTGCTGCTGGGTTAGCTATTTATTGGCTAGTGTCAACATTGTTTGCTGTTTTTCAACAGATTTATATTTTTAAAAAAGAGGAGGAAAAGAAATAATTTTGAAAAATAGATTGAAAAATTAATTCGCCATTCGCCAGTCGGCGAAGCAGATTAAAAACTCAATAAAAATATGGAAGAAAAAATTAAAAATATTATAGAAGAAACAGCTGATTATGTTTTGAAAAAAATGGGGATTGATGGTAAGATTTCAGTAATTAAGGCCGAAGAGGGAAATGATAACTTGATTTGTAATATAAAAATTGGAGATGATTCAAATTTAGTTATTGGGCAAAACGGTGAAAATCTTCGGGAATTGCAACATATAATAAGGCTTTTGGTTCGGAAAAAAAGTGAAAGTATTGTGCGTTTTATAATTGATGTAAATTCTTATAGAAAAGAAAAAAATAATTCTGTTGTTTGGCTGGCAAAAAATATGGCGGATCGAGCAGTTAATAAAAAAAGGTCGGTGGCATTAAGACCAATGTCTGCTTATGAACGACGAATTGTTCATATGACTTTGGCGGAAAATGAAAATGTTAAGACAGAAAGCACTGGCGAAGGTGATGACCGAAAAATTATAATCAAACCAGTTTTGCATATTTAAGGTTTTTATACAACAATGATACTTGCTCAAAAAATAGCTTACAATGTTGCTTTTAATACTGTAACTAAAATTCTTTCAACAGTTTTGGCACTAGTCAGCATTGGTTTTATTACTAGGTATCTTGGTCGAGATGGTTTTGGAGATTACGCAACTGTGCTTGCGTTTTTTTCTTTTTTTAGTGCGATGTTGGATTTGGGACTTTACTCCATCGCCACTAGGGAAATATCAAGAAAAAATGCTGATGAGAAAAAAATAATGGGCAATGTTTTTGCTTTGAGAATAGTAGCATCTTCGTTGGTTGTTATAATCGCTCCGATACTGGTATTCTTTTTGCCATATTCGCAAGAGGTAAAAACCGGAATTTTGCTGGTAGCAGTTGCTTATATGATGTCATCATCATATATGGTACTTAATGGAATTTTTCAAAAAAATCTTCGAATGGATAAAGTGGCAATGACGGAACTTTTTGGAAAAGCTATTCAGGTTGCTTTTATTGTAATAGCTGTTAAAAACAATTGGGGCTTTACTGCTATCATTTTATCGTTACTAATTAATATGGCGTTTGCCTTTGTTATCGTCCTATTTTTGAGTCGTAGATATGTTAAGTTTTTGCCGACATTTGATTTTGTTTATTGGAAAAAATTTTTGAAAATGTCTTTTCCAATGGGAGCATCGGCTCTAGTAACTTTTCTTTATTTTAAAATGGACACGATATTGTTATCGTTATTAAAAGGAAGTGAAGAGGTTGGTATTTATAATATGGCGTATAAAATTTTGGAAAATATTACTTTTTTCCCAGCGATGATTGTCGGGTTAGTGTTGCCACTCTTTTCAATGTATATATTTGGCAATAAAAAAAGTTTTCGTAAAATTGCTGATAAAACATCCAAAGTTTTTTTCTTAATAGTTATACCTTTAATAATCGGGGTATTATTTTTGGCGGAGGATATTATTTCCATAATTGGTGGAAGTAATTTTTTGATTTCTGCCAATGTTTTGCGAATACTTGTTTTTGCTTTAGCCTTTATATTCTATGGAAATTTTTTCAACAGTATTTTATTATCGGCAAACTTACAAAAAATGTTAATGAAAATTTTGACGGTTTGTGCGGTTTTTAATATAACACTCAATTTGATATTAATTCCAAAATTTTCTTATATGGGTGCGGCGGGAGTTTCAGTGGCAACTGAGATGTTAGTTGTTCTATTGACAGCTTATTTTACAGCAAAAAAAGTAAATTACACATCTTCAACGAAAGGTTGGGGAAGAATTATTTTTTCTGGATTGGCGATGACAGCTTTTTTGTATTTGTTTAAAAATAATGGATTTATCTTTCTTGCCGGTGGAAGCTCATTCATTTATGTGTTATTCCTTTGGTTAAGTCAGGCAATTACTTTAAAAGAGATAAGAATTTTGATACCATCACCTCTTAAGAAATAAATTTGATTTTCTTTGCTTTACTATTGTGTACAACTTATTTATGGTTATTCTTGCAAATAATTTAATTTGGTAAAAACCTTTAAATAAGTACAGTCTTTATTTATATGAAAAATCCAAAAATTTTTATTATTATTTTGAATTATAACGGGGGAGATGTTTTAAAACTGTGCTTAAATAGTGTTTATAAGTTGAATTATCCCAATCTTGAAGTTGTCGTTGTTGATAACAATTCCAGTGATAATTCTTTTGAAAAAGCGCGTCGTCGTTTTAGGAAATTCCATTTTATTAAAAATAATTACAATGCTGGATTTGCTAGTGGAAACAATGTAGCGATTAAATGGGCGTTAGAAAAAATGGCCGAGTATGTCTTTCTACTAAACAATGATGTAATTATAGAAAAAAATACTTTGACAAAAATGGTGGAAGCAATGGAGCAAAATCAAGGTTTGGGAATTTCCAGCCCGATAATATATCAAGGCGAAAGTGATAGGATTTGGTTTTCCGGTGGAAAAATAAATTGGCTAAAAATGAAGACAGAACATAATGACTCTAAACTTCAAAGGACTGATTATGTTACCGGTTGTGCAATGTTGATTAGAAAAAATGTTTTTGCAAAAATTGGATTATTGGATGAAAGATTTTTTCTCTATTATGAGGACGCTGATTTTTCCTATCGAGCCAGAAAGAACGGTTTCGATTTGGCTATAATTTCGAAAACGGCGGTTTATCATTTTGAAAAAAGTTCTGAAAATCCGGATAAAATTTATTGGTTGGTGTTATCCGGTGTTTTATTTTTTAAGAAAAATGCTTCTTGGTATTTAAAGTCTTGGATAAATTTTTACTTATTGTTACGCAAACTAAAGAATAAGATAGATCTTAGAAATAATAAAACCGAAATTACTTTAAAAATTCAAAAAGCTTATCGAGATTTAAAGTGATGATACTTGTATTTATTTATTGGATGCAAACTTTTTTGCAAAATTATTGCCGTGGAAAGTTTAGTGAAATTGTCTGTAGGGCGGTCGTCTTATTTGAATGATGGACCAAAGTTTTTAATTAAAACAAATTAACCAGATTGAGATTATTTTTAAATTTTAATTTAAACCAATGAACAAAAAAATCATCATCACAATTTCAATAATTTTCGGACTGACTGTTATAGTCGGTGGTTTTTTAATTTTCCAAAAAACAAGAAAGCAGGAAGTAGTGAAAAATCAGCAAAAGATTGAAGTTGTTGAAAATGA
>LSNR01000003.1 GCA_003056165.1 Parcubacteria group bacterium M6-OD1-3
AATCAGTCGCGGCACCGGTATGGGTATCTACCAGTGTCACCGGACCGTTCAGGTAATTAACGCCTTGCTGAACAGCTGCCTGTCCGCCCCATGTGCCCATGGTGGCGGACTGAGCGTTGTTAAGTTGAAATCCCGGTGCATAGGCCACATGTGCAGTGTCCTGAGACAGGAAATCAATACCGGATACTCCACCCCAAGTCGATATACCACCGTTCACGGCGGAGAACGCGGGTACAGTTAAAGAACAGGCAATCAGTGTCAACAGGGTTGTAAAAAGCTTTTTCATAACATCCTCCAAGATGTTTTGTGATTTTCTCCGTCGCGGGAAATCCGGGGCGGAATTTTTTTACAAAACTTTTGCCAGTTTTTTTCGGGAGACCAATCCGAAAATATTCCCTCCTTTCGCGGTCTCTTTTTTAATTTTTCAAGTTACTACTTTATTACTAACGATGATTGCATAAATTCATTTTCTTGTCAATAGTTTTTATAAAAAGTTATCCACAAGGTAATTAAGTTTGATTTTTCAGCAACTAGGATATTTCTATTTGACGGATGATATGACATAATGCAAGAAATATTATTAGGGGATAGATTTAACTCTCCTGATAAATTATATAGGTTAAATAGTATGATGTTTAGAATGTGTTGCAATTAATTATT
Source organism: Parcubacteria group bacterium M6-OD1-3 (assembly GCA_003056165.1). Lineage (GTDB taxonomy): Bacteria > Patescibacteriota > Minisyncoccia > Moranbacterales > UBA9337 > LSNR01. The sequence continues at coordinate 661 of LSNR01000003.1, forward strand.
GAAGTTATAGTACATTGACTTGACTTTTTTTGTATAATGTGATAGGCTTTAAAGTCAAAATATGATATTGAAAAATTTAATAAAATTAATCAAAGAACGATTCTTTTTTATTTTTTATTTTTAAAAAAGAAAATCGTTAAATTAAGTGATATGAATATATCAAACAAAGTTAAATTAATTGCATTCTTAATTGCAATTAGCGGAATTTTTAATGTAGGGATTGTTTTAGCTAGCACAAGCTATAATCTTGATGTTAGTTTATGTACATATAACAAATCTCAAGTATGTCATACTGATAATAGTGCAGTTATAAATGTTGCTCAGAAAGGTAATTATGCTTTAAAAGTAACTGTTGAAAGGGGCAATGATATTTCTAAATATGAATGTCAAGATCAAGAATCTTTTTATATGATTATTAACGGTAAGAGAACACCTACTGTAGTTGATCCTGATCGTTGCGAGCGACAAGGAACTGTAAAAACTCAGTCAATTTCTGGAAAATATTATTTAAATAGAGGTAATAATACTATAAAATTTTATCATGCCTATACATATAAACAAGCTAAAAGCGTGGAAAGTTTAACAGTAAAAAATATTATTATTACCAGGATAGCAAACCCAATTGATGGAAAATGTGGCGCTTCTAATGGAAAAGTTTTTAATACTAAACCAACTAGCAATCTTTGCGCCGTTGGAAGTATAAATTCTTTTTCTGGAATTGGTCCTTGGAGCTGGAAATGTCTTGGTAAAGATAGTGGTAGAACTGTCAGTTGTTCAGCTAATATTGTTTATCCCCAATGCGGAAGTGCTAATGGAAAAACATTTTCAATAAAGCCTGCTGTGCCAGAGCTTTGCTTTAAAGGTAACGCAACTTCCGTAAATAGTGGTTCAAATTGGATATGGCAATGTGTTAATGGATCTAGGAAAGTTTCTTGCAGTGCTAATAGATATATTCCAGCTTGTGGAAATAAAAAAATTGATACTGGTGAACAATGCGATGACGGGAATAAATTAAACGGTGATGGTTGTAGTTCCTCTTGTAAAATAGAAAATGCTTCTATCAAAATAGATAAAAATGATAATGATAATGGTGATGATAAGCAAAGTATTCGAAAAAATGGTATAGCAAAGTTTAAAATCAAAGTTACAAATATTGGAAGAGTTTCTTTGAAGAATATCGCAATCTTTGATAGTAAAGTTACTTCTTGTAGCAAAACAACTGTTGCAACAAGTATTCTTTACTCAGGAAATTATTTGAAGCCTGGAAAAAGTTTTAACTATACTTGTATTGGAAAAAATGTTCTAAATAGTTATACAAATACTGCTGTTGTCACTGCTAGGGGGGTTAATAATAAAGTAGTTAGTGATAGTGATACTTCTAAAGTTAATGTATTTATTCCAAACTCATGTGGCGATAATAAAATAAATCAATCTTCTGAGCAATGTGATAATGGTTCAGATAATGGGAAAATTTGTACCGCAGAATATGGAAAAACTTGTAATTATTGCTCAAATTCTTGCAAAATAATCACAATAACTGGAGGAAATTGTGGAAATGCTGTAATTGAAGATGGTGAACAATGCGATGACGGGAATAAATTAAACGGTGATGGTTGTAGTGCTACTTGTTCTATTGAGAAACCAGAACCTAAACCAGAACCTAAACCAGAACCTAAACCAGAACCTAAACCAGAACCTAAAAAACATAGTTCAAAAAAATGCAAGGGTTCTATTGGTAACTACATCTGGTTAGACGCTAATGATGATGGAAAACAAGATAATAATGAATCTGGTATCAAACATATTAGATTAAAATTAAAATGGGCAGGAAAAGATGGTAAGTGGGGAAATTCTGATGATGAAACTTGGAAAACGCATACTAACAGTAAAGGGCGATATATTTTTGAAGATCTTTGTAAGGGAAAGTATAAATTATATGTAAACGATCAAGATACGAAAAAGTATACCAAGACATATGATCCTGACAATGAAAAAGATAACAAGACAAAAATCAAATTGCATAGCAATAGAGATGAACACACCAAAGCTGATTTCGGATACGATAAGAAAAAATCTACTCCTGCCACTGGAAGTGGCACAACAGCATTGTATTTATCGGGATTACTTTCTTTTGTAGGTTTCTTGTCTTATAAACAATATCAAGGTAGACTACTTAATTTAAAAAAATAAATTAGTTGTGAAACTTGAATAGTGCAGACATTAAAATGAGTCAAAAATAAACCCCTAGCTTGATAAATTTGCAAGGGGTTTATTTACTCAATGTTATTATATTATTGATAAACACTTGAATTATGAAAAGAAATATATCTAAAAAAAGAAAAATTTTTGATTGGTTAATATTGTTTACAATATTAGCAGGAGCGATTTTTTATTTGATAAATTATAATTTTAATGCAATTCCTGAAACATTGTGCAACTCTTTTTGCAGTGAAAAACAAACAGTAAAAAACGAGATACCAGATTATTGGTTAGAAAAGTATGATATTAAAATAACTACACCAGAAGATTTGAATGTAGATATTGATAATGATGGATTAACTTTAAAAGAGGAATACAAATATTTTACCAACCCTCTTGATCCTGATACTGATAAAGACGGTTATAATGATGGAAAGGAAGTTCACGATGGTTATAATCCTCTGGGAGAAGGAAAATTAGATATGGATAGAGATAATCTTCCTGATAATTGGGAAGAGGAAAATGGCTTAAGTCTAAAAAATAACGATTATAATCTGGATCCAGATAATGATGGTTTACCAAATTATTTAGAATATACACATTTAACTAATCCATTGAAAGCGGATACAGATGGCGATGGTTACAGCGATTTGCAAGAAATTAAAAATGGTTACGATCCAGATGCTACGGGGAATACTAGGCCAAATTTTGAAGTAATAGTTAACAAATTAGGCATAGACGCTCCAATTATTTGGTCAAAAACAAGTATTGAAGACGACATGTTAGAAGATTTGAAAACTGGTGTTGTTTTGTTTCCAAAAACTGGCATACCAGGACAGTCGGGAAATGCAGTCATTTCTGGACATAGCAGTAATTATGTTTGGATAAAAGGAAAATATAATTATATTTTCAGAAAATTAAATAAATTGCAAATTGGTGATAAAATAATAATTAGAGCTACTCAACAAAATGGAAGGAGTTTTGATTATGTTTATATTATTGAAAAGAAAAATGTTGTAGTTGCAGATAGTGATGAAATTTTTGAAACAGGAGAACGGCCAGCTATAACATTGGTGACATGTTGGCCATTAGGAACAAACTGGAAGAGATTAATGGTTAGAGCAGTTTTGGAAAAATAAGTTTATTAATGGAGATTATATTAAATATAAGTTATCTTCAACAAAAAGACTTAAAAAATAAAATATTTTTTAAACAACCTGACTAGTTTATTAACATTAGGTTGTTTTATTTTGACTTTGATTTAAATTCGTTATAAAATAGAAACATATTAGTGATGATAAAAATATGTTAGAGAAAATAAAGAAAATTAAAGAAAATTTTTTAGAAGAAATTAAAAAAACTACTCAAGAAAAAGAGTTAGTGGATTTGCGCGTGAAATATCTTGGCAAAAAAAGTGAATTTAATCAGCTTTTAAAAAATCTTAAAAATTTATCACCAGAAGAAAAAAGAGAGATTGGACCCTTTGCTAATGAAGTTAAAAAAGAGATTTACACTAAAATTGAAGCAGGTATTACGAAAATTGAAGATGCTGAAAATACGGAAAAAGAATGGATTGATGTAACAGCTCCAGGAAAAAAAATACGTCAGGGACATCTGCATCCACTTAGTATCGTTCAAAGAGACATTGAAGATATTTTTACCACGATGGGATTTGAAATTGCTGACGGTCCGGAAGTAGATAGTGAATATTACAATTTCGATGCCATCAATATTCCAGCCGACCATCCAGCACGAGATATGCAAGATACTTTTTGGATTAGTAAAGAAGCGGATAGAAAAAAGGGTGAGGGGATAGTTTTGCGAACCCAAACTTCCAATGTTCAAGTGCAATATATGCAAAAGCATAAACCACCATTTCGGGTTATTGCTCCAGGGAGAGTTTTTCGCTCCGAAGCTACCGACGCTAGCCATGAACATACTTTTCATCAATTTGAAGCTCTGGTAGTTGGTGATAATGTAAGTGTTGCAAATTTTTTATACATTGCCGAAACTTTTTTTTCAAAGTTTTTCGGAAAAAAATTGAAAATTCGTTTGCGACCAAGCTACTTTCCATTTGTAGAACCTGGATTTGAATTTGATATTTCTTGCACCAATTGTGGAGGGAAAGGTTGTTCCACTTGCTCACAAACCGGTTGGATAGAAGTGGGTGGTGCTGGTATGGTTCACCAAAATGTTTTTGAAACAGCTGGATATGAGCGAGGGAAATATCAAGGCTTTGCTTGGGGATTTGGTTTGGAGCGCTTGGCAATGATGAAATACAAAATCAACGACATCCGACTTTTTCACAGTGGGGATGTGAGATTTACAAAACAATTTTAGTTTAAAATTATGAAATTCAGTTACAATTGGTTAAAAGAATTAAGTGAAAGTGAGAAAAATGCCGAAGAAGTGGCAGAGCTTTTTTTGGTGCATAGTTTTGAAGTGGAGGGGATTGAATATTTGGCTAAAGGTTTGGATAAAGTGGTAATTGGAGAAGTTTTGGCGGTGGAAAAACATCCGGATGCCGACCGGCTTAATGTGGCAAAAGTAAATGTCGGTAAGGAAAATGGTGGTGAGTTACAAATTGTTTGTGGAGCACCGAATTTAGCAGTAGGACAAAAAGTGCCAGTAGCTCTGGTTGGGGCAAAAATACGACCAATAATAAAAACCCCTACAGACAAAGAAGAGATTTTTGAGATTAAAAAAAGTAAAATTCGTGGCATTGAATCCAATGGGATGATTTGCGCGGAAGACGAGCTGGGATTAGGAGAAGAGCATGAAGGAATTATAGTTTTGTCAGAAAATGCAAAAGTTGGACAGGAATTGGCGGAATATTTACAACTGAAAGATAAAATTTTAGATATTGATATTTTGCCAAACCGTGCACATGATTGCTTAAGTTATTCCGGTGTGGCAAAAGAATTAAGAGCATTGGAAAATAAGATTGAAAAAAATAGCGACAAGAAAAAACTAACTTCAATAAATACAAAAGTAGATGTTAATCTTGAAACAAAAAAATGCTCGAGATATATTGGAGCGAAAATTGAAGGGGTAAAAATTTCTCCGTCACCAGATTGGATACAAGCTAGATTAAAAATATCTGATATAAAACCAATTAACAATATTGTCGATATCACAAATTATGTGATGCTTTTGACTGGACAACCTTTGCACGCATTTGATGCCTCAAAAATTTCTAAAATTTCCGTACGACAAGCTAATAAAAATGAAAAACTAAAACTCCTTGATGAGCAATTATTGAAGCTGAATAAAGAAGATGTCATAATAACAGATGGAGAAAATCCAATTGCTTTGGCTGGTGTAATGGGCGGTATGGAAAGTGGAATCAGTAATAAGACGGTTGATATAATTCTAGAATCTGCCAATTTTAATTCCACAACAATCCGCAGAACGCGAACAAGGTATAATATTCAAAGTGATGCTGCTTACAGATTTGAGCGAAATATTGATCCTAATTTAGCCGAAGAAGCAATGATTGAATCAATAAAATTGATAATAAAAATTGCTGGTGGAAAAGTTACAGCTCTAGAGGACAAATATCCATCGCCAGTAAAACCATGGGAAGTGTCATTGGAATTTGAAAAAGTAGAGAAACTTTTAGGTATAGAAATTTCCAAAAAAGAAATTGTTGACATATTACAAAGATTGGAAATTAATATTGCGGAAGATGACAAAAATTTAAAATGTACAATTCCAACAAGACGAGTTGATTTAAAAACAACAGAAGATTTAATTGAAGAAATTGGACGAATTTACGGTTATAATAAAATTTCACCAAAACCGTTGATGGGGGCGATTGAAGTTCCGCATAAAAATAAAAAGAGATTTTTTGAAAGAATGGTGAAGGATGTTGTAGTGCAAAGTGGTTTTGATGAAATTCGTGGATATTCTTTTTATTCTGAAAAGAATGCGGAGGTTTTGGGACTGAAAATTGATGAACATATGTCTTTACTCAACCCAATGAATCCCGACCAGTCTTTAATCCGTCAGACATTAATTGTTGATGTGTTGAAATTTTGTAAAAAAAATCTTAGTTATTTTAAAGATGTTCGACTTTTTGATATTGGGAAAGTCTATACTCCACAGAAGATTGGATTACCTAAAGAGCAACTATTACTTACTATGGCTGTGACGGAAAAGGGTGAAAAAGGCGAACAATTTTTTACATTAAAAGAAGCTGTTGAAAATTTATTTAGAGAGGTGCGACTTGCTGATTGGTTTTATGTCGATAAGTTTGAAAATAATATTGAAAACAAACTTTCGTTTCATCCTTCAAGAAAGGCACTAATTAAGATTTCTAGTAATAAAAAAGTTATCGGTGTTATTGGAGAAATAAATAAACAAGTTGCTAGACATTTTGGATTTAAAAATGTTCGAGTAGCGATTGCGGAAATTGATTTAAGTGAATTACTCAAAGAATTGACAACTGAGTATGTTCATCAAAAATTGGCGAAATTCCCATCAACTGATAGAGATTTATCAATGATTGTTCCTGAAAAAACGAGAGTCGCCGATGTAGAAAAAACATTATATTTAGCTGGAGAAAAACTTATTACAAATATAGAACTTTTCGATCTTTATGTAAATCCGAAAACAAATGAACAGTCTATGGCTTTTCGCCTTACATTCTCTCATCCGGAGCGAACACTTGCAACGGCGGAAGTAGACAAACAAGTATCTAAAATTATTAATATTGCGAAAAAAGAATTGAAAATTGAAATAAAAAAATAAAAATTTAACAAAATGAGACAAGTTCAAGTAACAACTGAGGCTGGAGTTACAATATTATTAGCAGTATTTATTTTGGCAATAGTTATTATTGCTGTTCAACAAAATAAAATTACTAAAAATATTAATGAAATAAATGCTTCTATGGGTGCAATACAAGAAGCTTTGAATGAAAGCTCCTAGTTAGTATTGACTAGCTTTTTGTGCGCAATAGCACAGCATAATAATTGTGTTGTGGTCGTTGTTGATTATTACAAGCTTGTCAATATCAAGTTTAAAATTTTTTGACTAAGCAAGGTTTATTGTATATACTAAAGAGAGGTATTTAACTAAAATGAAAGAATATTTAAATGATTTTTGTAAACATAAATAAATGCAATTATTGAAAAAAATTTTTGGTTCAAATGAAAAAGAATTGAAGAAATTACAGCCGATTGTTAATAAAATAAATAGTTGGGAAAATAAAATTTCAAAACTTTCCGACAATGAATTAAAGGGGAAAACAGTTGAATTTAAAAATAGATTAAAAAAAAATGAAACTCTGGATGATATTTTACCAGAAGCTTTTGCTGTAGTCCGTGAAACCGCCAAGAGAGTTTTAGGTGAACGACATTACGATGTCCAGCTTTTGGGTGGAGTAGTTTTACATCAAGGAAAAATTGCTGAAATGAAAACTGGTGAAGGGAAAACTCTTACTTCCACATTGCCAATTTATTTAAATACATTAGAAGGACAGGGTGTCCATGTTGTAACAGTCAATGATTATCTGGCAAAACGAGACTGCAATTGGATGGGTTCAGTTTTTGATTTTCTTGGAGTAACTTCCGGATGTATTATGCATGATGTATCCTATACTTATGAACCAACAAATGTTGATGATGATGAAGTTAGTGTGGAAATGGAAAACTTAAAAAAAGTCTCTCGCAAGGACGCTTATAATGCCGACATTACTTATGGGACAAATAATGAATTTGGTTTTGATTATCTTCGGGATAATATGACACAGACATTAGAGCAAATGTCGCAACGAGAATTAAATTTTGCTATTGTCGATGAGGTCGATTCTATTTTAATAGATGAAGCTCGAACGCCTTTGATAATTTCTGCTCCAGATAGTGAATCAACTAAATTATATCAACAGTTTGCACAGATTGTGCCAAGACTTAAAGAAAATGTGGATTACAAAGTTGATGAAAAAGATAAAAATGTTAATTTAACGGATGAGGGAATTTCCAAAGTGGAAAAATTTTTAAATATAAAAAACTTGTACGCTCCAGAAAGAGTAATATATGTCCATCATTTAGAACAATCCTTAAAAGCTCAGGTTCTTTTCAAGAAAGAAAAAGATTATATTGTAAAAGATGGACAGGTTATCATTGTAGATGATTTTACTGGGCGTTTAATGGAGGGACGTCGCTATAGTGAAGGATTGCATCAGGCAATTGAAGCTAAAGAAGGTGTAGCGGTACAAAGAGAATCTCGAACATTGGCGACAATTACTTTTCAAAATTATTTTAGAATGTATAATAAACTTTCCGGTATGACTGGGACAGCTTTAACTAGCGCGGAGGAATTTGTCAAGGTTTATGAACTTGATGTTGTTGAAATTCCAACTTATAAAGAAATAATTAGAAAAAATTTGCCGGATGTTGTTTATAAGACTGAGAAAGGTAAATTTAAAGCTATTGCTGATGATATCGAAAGGATCCACAAAATAGGACAACCAATTTTGGTTGGAACAATTGCCATTGAAAAATCTGAGTATTTGAGTTCATTGCTTACTAAAAAAGGAGTCCAACATCAAGTTTTGAATGCTAAACAACATGAACAAGAAGCAAGTATAATTACTAATGCTGGAGAAAAAGGATTTATCACAATTGCTACAAATATGGCCGGTCGAGGAACTGACATTAAATTGGGAAAAGGCGTTCGAGAGCTCGGAGGATTATATATAATGGGAACAGAGCGTCACGAAGCTAGGAGAATTGATAATCAGTTACGAGGTCGTTCTGGACGACAGGGTGATCCAGGTGTAAGTCAATTTTATGTTTCTTTAGAAGATGAGTTGATGCGTAGATTTGGTGGGGATAAAATGAAAAGTATGATGGATACATTGAAACTCCCTGAAGATCAACCAATTCAAAACAAAATAATTTCCAAAACAATTGAATCAGCCCAATCAAAAATTGAAGGTTTTAATTTTGATGTCAGAAAACATGTTCTGGATTATGATGATGTGATGAACAAGCAACGAGAGGTCATTTACAAAAAAAGAAAAGCCATTCTCAAAAGTAAAAATACAAAAAATAAAGTATTGCGGTTAGTAAAAGAAGAAATAGAAAAAATAATTTCAATTTATAGTAATTTGGAAAATCATAAATGGGACACTAAACAAATATTTTCCGAGTTAAATAATATTTCACCACTGAATGAATCATCAGAAAAGCATTTGAAGGAAATAAGTTCAGATAAAGCAAAAAATGAGGCTGAGAAAGTTAGCCTAGCAATAGATTTTCTTTATGGGGAATTTAAGAAAAATTACAGCAATAAAGAATCGGAGATTGGTGAAGAAAATATGCGAAATATTGAGAAAATGATAATGCTTCAAACTATAGATACACTTTGGATGAATCACTTGGATGAAATAGATTATTTGCGACAAGGAATTGGTTTGCGTGGTTATGGGCAGAGAGACCCCTTGATTGAATATAAGAAAGAGTCGTATAATTTATTTACATTATTGATGAATACTATCCGAACGAATATTATCAACGCTATTTTTAAAATTAACTTCGTTGCTTCGGCGGAACCAGAGAATATTGAAAAGATTGAAAAAGAATCTGAAGAAAATTTACAATTCAGTGGAGGTGGGCAAATCGAACAGTTTGGAGAATTAAAAAAAATGCAAGACAATGCTTCTTCTAATAAGCAGGGTAAAAGTATTAAGCAGAAACCTATAGTCAGTAAACAAACAGTTGGAAGAAATGACCCCTGTCCTTGTGGGAGTGGAAAGAAATATAAAAAATGTTGTGGACGATAATTATAAATCAATTCTGAATTAATTTTTTAATTTTTTGAGCTAATTAGCATTATTTTATTTAGTGCTTGAAAAAAATTAAAGTTAAATCACTGAAGTATTAGAAATCGAATTAAAATTTAAAATTTACAAATTAAAATTAATTATTACAGTATGAGTATAAAAAACAAATTAAGAATACAATTTATTTCAGTAATTATTTTAGCGATTATTGTGGGACTAGTTGCTTATCCGCAAACAGTTAAATTTATCCCGTCGTTGTATAATTTTTTGGAAAAGCCAAAGATAAATTTAGGATTGGATTTGCAAGGTGGTTATCGTCTAGAATATGCTGTAGATACATCAAAAATATCCAAAGATAAGCGTGCAGATGCACTACAAGCTGCACAGGATGTTTTGGAGCGAAAAGTTAACGCTACTGGAACTAGCGAGGCTTTAATTCAAAGTATCCCGGGAGATCATCCGAGAATTATCGTGGAATATCCTGGAGCGAAGAACGCTGATGAATTAAAGAAGCTCATAAAAGAAACTCCTTTTTTGGAATTTAAGGAGGAGATGACCCCAGAAGAACAATCTGTAGAAAAGAAAAAATTTGAAAAAATGTTAAAACCTGGTAATGATAAAACTAAAGCACAAGCTGATGATATCCTAAAACAGGCAGAAAACAATGATGTTGATTTTTCAAAATTAGCAAAAAAATATAGTCAAGATCCTGGTTCAAAAGATAATGGTGGAGATTTAGGTTTCGCTAAAAAAGGACAATTTGTTCCGGAATTTGATAAAGTTTTGTTTGATAAAAATTTTAAAAATGGGGAAGTTTATCCAGAATTAGTTGAAAGTAATTTTGGATGGCATATTATTAAAAAGATAGAAGAGCGTGGTGAAGGAGATAATAGGGAGGTTCACGCTAAACATATTTTATTTGTAAAGCAAACGCCAGATTTATTTGGTGAAGATTGGAAATATAAGTCTACAGATTTAACAGGTAAAAACTTAAAGAATGTTGAAGTTGGATTTGAGCAACAGGGCTTATCGACACCAAAAATTATTTTTGAGCTTGATTCAGCTGGTGCTAAATTATTTGCCGATATTTCAAAAAGGAATATTGGTAGGCGGGTAGCTATTTATTTAGATCATAAATTATTAACAGCTCCAACAATTCAAACAGAAATTACCAACGGAAAAGCTGAAATAACCGGAAATTATACTATTGAAGAAGCAAAAGATTTAAAACGAAAATTGAATGAAGGGGCTTTGCCTGTTCCAATAAAACTTGTCTCCCAACAAAGTGTTGGGGCATCCTTGGGAAAACTTTCCTTGGAAAAAAGTTTGAAAGCTGGAGCGATGGGACTTTTATTGGTGGGTATTTTTATGATTTTGTATTATAGATTTTTAGGAATAATTGCTGTTATTGGATTACTTATTTATTCAGCGATGATGATTTCAATATTTAAACTTTCTGGAACTCTTTCATCTTGGCCAATTACATTAACACTTTCGGGAATTGCTGGATTTATTCTATCTATCGGAATGGCGATAGACGCCAATATTCTAATATTTGAAAGAATTAAGGAGGAATTAAAAAATGGTAGACGATTAGAAAGTGCCATTGATGAAGGATTTCGTCGAGCTTGGCCAAGTATCAGAGATGGAAATTACTCCACATTAATAACCTCAGTAATTTTGGTTTTTGTAGGAACGGGATTTATTAAAGGATTTGCGGTCATTCTGATTATTGGTGTTTTACTATCGATGTTTAGCGCCATAGTTTTGGTGAAAATAATATTACAGTTTTTGGTTGGAGATTGGCTAGAAAAAAGAATGTGGTTAATTAAAAAATAATTTAATTAAATAAATTTATGGATATTATCAGTAAAAGAAAATATACTTATATTTTTTCTTCAATATTAATTTTAGTAAGTCTTATACTCCTCTTTACACAAGGTTTAAAGTTGGGAATTGATTTTAAGGGTGGAACATTACTAGAGGTTCAATTTACACCGAAAGAAACAAAAAATTCTAACGAGCAACAACAGGAATTTAAATCGCCAACTCGCGATGAGATTAAAGAAAAGATAAATGACTTAAATTTGAATGATTTAATTGTACAATCCTCTGATGATAATAGATTTATTTTACGCTATATTGCTTCAGATGAAAATTTAAATGAGCAAGTCTTGCAAAAACTTAATGAGTTTGGTGATAATGTTGAAAAACTTAGAGTTGATTTTGTGGGAGCATCTATTTCTGATCAGTTAAAGAAAAATGCTTTGTGGGCGATTATCTTGGCAATATTTGGTATAGCTGGTTATATTGCTTGGGCTTTCAGAAAAGTTTCCTATCCAATAGATTCTTGGCAATATGGAATGGGTGCCATCATCGCTTTAGCGCACGATATTATAATAACATTGGGTGCTTTTGTCTTATTGGGAAAATTTTTCGGTGTTGAAATCGGTATTCCCTTTGTGGCTGCATTGTTAACAATTTTAGGTTATTCAGTAAATGATACTATTGTGGTTTATGATAGGATTAGGGAAAATATTTTGCGTTCAAGTGCTAAGGAGAATTTTGAAAATATTGTCAATAAATCTATCAATGAAACTTTGGCTCGTTCTATAAATACTTCAGCCACTGTTATAATAGTATTATTGGCGATTATCTTTTTTGGTGGAGAATCAATTAAATATTTTTCCATAGCTTTATTAATTGGTGTTGGCTTCGGAACATATTCCTCGATATTTGTTGCCTCAGCTTTGCTAGTAAGTAGTTATAGTAGAAAATTTAGTAAATAGAAATTTTTAACAAGGAGTATAATAGTAAATGAATCAAAATTAAAGTTATTGTGGATAAATTAAATAATTTTAGATTATAGAAGGCGAGAAAGGAAATGGGGAAATCGATAATAGACGATGAGTGCTTATACTTAGGCAAATTAAGATAAGAAATGATTGTTGAATACAGTAATGATGATTATGATTGTAAATTTTTTAATGAATTAAAGACTTAAATAATTAAAAATATGAAAAAAATAAAGCAATATAAAGAAATAATCGCAATAGTAATAATAATTTTAAGCGGAGCATTTTATTGGTACGAATTAAGACCTAGTCTAATAAAAAGGAGATGTGCAAATAGGTCATTAATTGAAGCAAAAGAATCATTTAATAGTGTATTTTATGGAGATAAAGATAAAAAATGGCGTCCTGTGGGAAATATGAAAAAACAAAAAACATACGATGATTATTATGAGATAGATTATAATAAGTATTTTAATAGATGCTTAAAAGAAAAAGGATTGTAAAACAATTAAACAGTCAATTGATAAAAACTAAAAAAATATGGCTATACATTCAAATCATCAAGCAATGCTTAAAGAATCACTGCCAGAAATGTATCTAACTGCAAAATATTGCATCGAATTTCGCAAAGAAGATACGCAAGGATGTTTAGGATACCCAGCAATTTTATTACTATTAGCCATTGCTGATAGTTTAGGATCATATATCATTGACACGAACAATGTTAAAAAACATTTCGCTATTTTGAATCATCCAGATTATTATAATATTAGATTGAGTGATGAGGATATAGAAATTATTTATAGTAAATATAGGAACTTATTAAATCATAATGCAGTTTTAGCTGGAAATGTGGTATTGGGGATTGGGAATGTGGAGGATTCTGTTTATGAAAATAAAAATGATATTGCATATTTAAGGTTAGTTCCATTTTTAAAAGCAACTGAGAAATCTTTGATAAAATTTTTAGATAAATCTGATGAAGTGGTCACTGCCAGTAAACAATTGCAAAATATTTTAAAAAAATAAGGATATGATAGAAAATGATTATAATTATAAACCTATGGAATGGCAAAGTTTTGCAGTTGGAATATTTGTAGGATTCATAATAACATTAATTTTTTCTTGGTATATAACTAAAGATGAAGTCCCTTATAGTTGGTGTTTTTATTTATCAGAAAGTAAAAGTGAATATTGTGTTGATTTGTACAATCAGGCAACTGAAGAAATGCAAAAAGAGTCAGAATTTATAGAATCTCAATATGATGGAGCTTTTTACAATGATGGCTTTAGGTAATTTTTTTATTTTTTGAAAATATGAAAAATCAAAATGATAAAATAGTAGTAGTTTCTTTGGGTGGGTCGTTGATTGTGCCGGAAAAAATTGACACTGAATTTATTAAAAATTTTAAGAAAGTAATTGAAGAGCAAATTGCTAACAACTTTCGTTTTGTGATTGTAACCGGTGGGGGTAAAACGGCGCGAAATTATATTGAGGCAGCTACTAAAGTTGGAGAGATTGATAATGAAGAGAAAGATTGGTTGGGAATTCACGCTACTAGAATGAACGCTCATTTTATCAAAGCTGTTTTTAAATGTTGTGCACATCCAAGAATAAATAAAAATCCTCGCACTAAAGAGGATTTGTCAAAACATTTTGCTAATGGTGAAAAAATTATGGTGGTAGCTGGCTGGCGTCCCGGATGGTCGACTGATTATGTAGCGACAATTTTAGCGGAAAGATTTGGCGCAAAAAAATTGATAAATTTATCAAACATTACTTATTTATATAATAAAGATCCAAATAAATTTTCAGATGCTCAAAAAATTGAAAAAATTTCTTGGAAGGATTTTAGAAAAATAGTTGGTGATAAATGGGATCCTGGAATGAGTGCACCGTTTGACCCGATTGCCTCAAAGCTAGCACAAAAAAATAATCTTGAAGTCGCCATTATTGGTGGCGGTAATTTAAATAACTTCAAAAAATATTTAGCCGGAGAGAAGTTTGAGGGGAGTGTTATTAAATAGAAAGTAGTAAGCATATAAAAACCCGAGAGTCCAAATGTGGCTCTCGGGATTGTTCTTTTTTTGCGAGAAAAATTATTTTTCTCGCATATTTGCCATGTATTTTTTGGCGAATTCAATGAGGCTGGAATTCAACATAATATATTATTATTGGTTGAAGCTAGAATGTCTCATCACTGTAAGAGTGCTAATGCTTGTTACTTCTTAATACAGTTTTTTTCGTAATTACAATAAGCTCCTTTAATATGATTATAGATAGGTTTTAAAAATATAAGCACTAATAACAACAAAATTTCTACAGAGATTATTAAGACCATCCCTAAGTCTTCAACATTGGACAGGGAAAACTTAAGTCCATACTTTACATATATTAAGAATGTTAAATATATTTGAAAAATTATAAAGAATAGCCAAGTTAATGACCCAATAACTTGTTTTATACGAAATTTTTTGTCAAAGAGCTGAGAACCGTTTTTTATTTTCACAATAAACCTCCTTTTTATTATGGATATTTTTTTACTTTTTCTTAACACTAAAGCTTTTAGATTCGCGGTCTAATCTTTTAGTGTTCTCAATTTCTTTTTTAGTTGGGGAGGGAAGGGTAGTAAGGAGAGATTTCAATTGGACTAAGTTAACCTTATTTACTTTATCCCATTTTCCCAATGGTTCCAAAATTTCTTTTAATTTTTTTTCATCGAAAGAAAAGGTTTGACGTGTTGTGCGGGCGATAATTCCGGCATCGGAAAAAACTCGCTCTACGCCTTCTTGATCCATATACTCGGAAATCACTTTCTGCAATTCGGCAATTTTTGTACGAATACTTTTAGCATCATTCTTGGCCTCAATATACTCCTCAATAGCTTTATTTATTTCCTTAGTGTCTATTTTTCTTTTTTCTTTGAATTTATGTTTTTGCATTGGACACTTGTCTTGAAAATCGCACCAATCACAAAGTGGGTTAAGCACCGGTTCAAAAGAACTTTTCTCAATACTTTCAATCGCTTCCAAAAAAGCATCCTCAACTTTTTGTAGCTGTTCTTCGGTGCGAATGGAACTCAATTTAACGCCGTGTTTTACAAAATATAAGCTAACTTTAATTTTGTCTAAGCGTTTTTTTTCTTCTGGATAACGATCAAGAAACGCCTTTAGATAAATAGATAACTGCAAATCATTATCAATTCTTTCTTGAGTGGGCATTTTTTTAGATGTCTTATAATCAATAATCTCATAACCATCTTCAGTTCTATCGATTCTATCAATTATTCCGGATGCAATATGCTCGCCCAATTTAATTTGAAAAGGGCTTTCTAACGCAACAATATTAATTTTAGCAATATCGTTATCTTTATAGTATCGTCTGATAATTTCTACTCCTTGGGAAAAGGCAGAGCGTTCTTCCAGTTCATCCTCAAAAACATCACTATTCCAATTCTTAGAAAAATGGTCTAGAGCTTGTTCAAGCGATGGTTGCAAAATTGCCGGTTTATGTACAAAATTTAAAGTGGAATGAATAAGAGTTCCAAAAACCGCCTCTTTGGATTTTGGAGTTCTAATTTTATTCACATATTGAAATTTATATTTCAACGGACAAATTTGATAAGTATTTAAAGCGGAATATGATAATCGCATAATAAAAATATTCTTATTTTAATATACTAACATCTTAACATATTGACATATCAAGGCAAGAAATGGTATAAATGTTAATCAGCGAGTGACTAGACATTAAAGAAGAGATTGAGAGTTTCCTTGTTGTCGGGAAACTGTTTCAAAGAAGTGAAATCTTTTTGAGATAAATCTCAGTTGTATTAGTAAGCCCTTTCTGAATACGGACGGGGCAGAGAATGGCAATATGGAAAAGACCAGGGGACACCCCTGGACCCCTTTCCCGGAGTGGATGCTTATTGCCCTGCACACTTCGATATGTTTATCGAAGTGTGAGAGTAAGACAGTGTTTTTTTTGGATGGGTCATTTTCCTGATTTCTGGAAAATAGAGAACCCCCATCTAAATGCACCATCCATTTTCAATCAGCAGTCAGTCACTCGCTGATTACTTATCGTCCTTTTACAATTTAATTTTTTTACCGCAACTTAGAAGAGGACTTATGTCAATGAAGTATGAATTGAAATCATTAAGCATTGCCTCCGAACAAGTTCGGTTGCAATGGGTTTTGGGAGGAATATCAGAATTGACTGATATTCCAAAGAAGCATTGGCGAAAAGCATTTAAAATAGTCACAACGCCAAAAATGAAATGTCCGATTATGAAGAATGGGGAGACAGTAGAAAAAACATTTTCTTACGGTTTTATGAGCTATATTATAAAGCCGAAAAAGAAAAGTCGGAAGATTTTAGAACCGCATCCCGATGTCCAAAAGGTATATAGAGGAATTAAGGTGTGGCTAGAAAAAGTTGCAATACCGCACGAGCGGATTTTCGGTTTCGTAAGGAATAGAAATTCAAAAAAGGCGACTGAAATACTGATGGCATTATTCGAGGAAGATGGCCATCACTTTTCTTTTGATATTGCAAATGCTTTTCCAAGTATCACCGATAAGATGGTAAAAAATGCTCTAATTGCAGAATTGGGCTTAGAAATATCCTTGGCGGAAGTTATTGCGTGGTTTGTCACTTATAAATATCAAGGAAAAAGAAGATTGCCACAGGGGTCATCTTGTAGCCCTCTTTTTTTAAATTTGGTTTATAAGCCAATGCTCGATGATTTGGAAAAAATTTGCCAAGACAATGACATCGTTTGGTCGGTTTATGTTGATGACTTTAATTTTGCTAGTAGCAGTATTTCTGCAAAAGTAAAAAAAGAATTATTAGCAGTGCCGACAAAGCATGGCTTTAAAGTCCATCCCAAAAAAATAAAGGATAATTTCGGCAAAACAATTCCTCATTTACTTGGGTTAACGATTGTTGACGGCAAAATTCATATTAGCCGAAAACAAAAAAAGAAATTCCGACAAATTATTTATTTGGCCACAAAATATGATGCCTATGCCCCGTTTTCTGATGAAGTTGTTCGCGGAGTTTTGGGGTATATAAAACATATTTATGGTGAAAGAAAAAATTGGCCCGGCTGGGTCGTTAGAATAGGAGGAAGAAATGAGAGTAGAACTATCAAAAATGATTCCGCCTCAGGCGATAGAATCTGAGCAAGTTTTATTAGGAATGTTATTGCTCGGAAAGTGGGATGGAAAAGACTTTTCAAGTGATTTCTTTTACAGAGATGCACATAAGATTATTTTTCAATCTGCAAAAGAGCTACAAGAAAAATCAGTACAGATTGAATTGGTTAGTATGGCTCAATATCTTATAGATAATGAGCTTAATGATGTTATTGGCGGACCTGCTTATCTGGCAAGCTTGATAGATATTATTTCTGGCATAACTGATATTAATTATCATATTAAAGTTGTTCGAGAAAAAGCTATGCTGAGAAAAATTATCAGCTTAGCTAGTGAGGTTGCCGAAACCGCATATGAACCAAGCGCTAAATGTAAAAATATTTTAGCTCGGTTACAGAGAAAAACTAACGATATCATCTCAATGACGGATGTCAGCAATACATCAACTACCGGTATGAATTTTGACAGTCTGATGAGCAATTTCATTGTTAGAGAAACTCATCTTGGTTGTTTGGATAAAGTCATTGCCGGATTGCCAAATGATGTTGTGGTCATTGGCGGGCGAACGAGCATGGGGAAAACTTCACTGGCACTTGGTTTCTTACGAAAAATTGCCATTGAGGACAAATCTCGAGTCGCCTATTTCGGCGCTGGTGTTACAATAAAAGAAGTATACTTTCGTCTTTTATCGGCGATGTGTTTACT
The DNA here is from genome assembly GCA_003056165.1 of Parcubacteria group bacterium M6-OD1-3. Taxonomy (GTDB): domain Bacteria; phylum Patescibacteriota; class Minisyncoccia; order Moranbacterales; family UBA9337; genus LSNR01. Next base: position 19,309 of record LSNR01000003.1, read on the forward strand.
TGATACTAACCTGATCAAAAGAGGTAGTATAAATTCCGCTCAACGCCAGCGATTAGCAGAAGCTCATAAAATTATTGATGATATGCCAAAATCAATTTTCACTATGAGCGAAAAAATGTCTGCAATGGACATTAACATAACGACTAGGGCTCTGGCCGAAAAAAGTTCCGAAAAGTTGGGGGCGATAATTATTGAAAATCTCCAACAATTAACTTGGCCTGAAAAATTTCAGTCCAGAAAAGATGAGCTAGACGTTATTTTTGAATGTTTTAAATCGTTGGCACTAGATTTAAATATTCCTATAATAATATCCTCGCAAGTTAAGCGCGAAGTGGATGAGCGAGAAGATAAGCGTCCTCACCCGTCAGACTTGAGTGGAAGTGGTGACATTGAAAATTTGGCTCGACTCATCCTTTTGCTATACTGGGATGGGTATTATGTCAAAGAAGATGTGGATGGATGGATACCGGCAGAAATTGCTATCTATAAGGATGGTGTGCCGTCAGTAGTTTATCCAGAATTTAATCCCGCTACATTGTCGTGGAGGGACAAGTAGTTGTAAAGTATTTTTTAAGTGAGTTGGACATATAAGATGTCCGGCTCACTTTTTTATTTTACCCACATATTGAACAGAATTTTGAAATTGGACTTTAAATTCTTTATTTTGTATAATGATTATAGAATATTGTATTCTAAAATCTATTTTTAAAATGGGATGTCTATAGTAGAAGAGTTAATTTTAATAAATTAAGTTATGAATGATAAAAGGGAAATACGAACGCGATTCGCGCCATCACCAACGGGAGAATTGCACATTGGTGGACTAAGAACAGCTCTGAATGATTATTTCTTGGCTAGAAAAAATAAAGGTAAATTTATTTTACGCATTGAAGATACCGATCAAAAAAGATTGGTCGAGGGTGCCGTGGAACGACTAGTGCAATCATTGAAGTGGGGAGGGATAAGAATAGATGAGGGCATAAATCTTGACAACAAAAATAATTTAATTGAAACGGGAGACTATGGACCATATACTCAATCTAAGCGATTGACTATTTATAAAAAATATGTTCAACAACTTTTAGATGAAGATAAAGCATATTATTGTTTTTGTTCATCTGAAAGATTGGATAAATTAAGAAAATCTCAACAACAAGCTAAGCAACCTCCCAAATATGACCGTTGCTGTTTAGATTTATCTAAGGAAGAGATACATCAAAAAATAGACGCTGGCGAAAAATATGTTGTAAGATTTAAAGTTCCCGAAGGCATAACAACTTTTAAAGACGAAGTTTTCGGGAAAATCAGTGTAAAAAACGAAATTATAGATGACCAAATAATTATGAAATCTGATGGTTTTCCAACCTATCACCTCGCCGTTGTTGTAGATGACTATTTAATGAAAATTTCACATATATTCAGAGGCGTTGAATGGCTTCCTAGCACGCCAAAACACATTTTATTATACCAAGCCTTGGGTTGGGAGCGAAAAATGCCAAAATTTGTTCATATGGCGAATATTTTAAATGCTAATAAAAAGAAGCTTTCAAAGAGAGAGGGTAGTGTTAGCGTTGAAGATTTTAGAAAACAAGGTTATCCGGCGGAAGCGATTGTTAATTTTATTGCCTTACTGGGCTGGAACCCGAAAACGGAACAAGAAATTTTTTCAATGCAAGAATTGATTGATCAATTTGATATCTCCAAGATGAATCGAGCTGGCGGAGTTTTCGATTTAAAAAGATTGGATTGGATTAGTATGCAACACATAAAAAAAATGTCTATCGATGATCTTTATGAAAAAGCACTACCGTTTTTAAGAGAAAAAGATTTTTATAAAATTGCACCCGCCGATTGCAAAAATGAAGCTTACATTAAAAAAGTTTTATTCGTGGAAAAAGACAGGCTGGAAAAATTCACACAGGTAGGTGAAGAAAATAAATTCTTTTTTACCAATAATATTGAAATAGATATTGAAGATATTCATTGGAAAAATTCCAGTATTACTGAAACAAAAAACAGTTTACTTCAATCTGAAAAAGTTCTCGAAAATATTACTGAAGATGATTGGACACTTGAAAATATCGAAGGAAAACTGCTGGCGGAAGCTGGCGATAAGCGAGGTGATTTATTATTTCCATTGCGTGCAGTTCTCACGGGAGAGAAAAAATCTCCATCACCATTTGAAATTGCTTGGGTTTTAGGAAAAGAAAAAAGTATTGAAAGAATTCAGTTTGCTATTACAAAGCTAAAATAATTGAAATAATTAGTTTCAATTATTCAAAATAAAAAGTGTTAGTATGACAAAAAAACAATTTACAAAATCAAAAATAATTTTATCGACAACAATCGGTTTATTTATATTTGCTTTAATAATATTTAGCTTTATCCTAAAAATTTCCTACGCACAAGAATCTACAACAACGAGTTCCACTAGTATTACAATTTCTAAAGAAGAACAAAAAAAGCTAGGACAAAAACAAAAAGAATTAAAGAAGTTGGAAGAAAAATCTGCAACTTATGAAAAAATAGTCAAGCTAAAACAAAAACAAAAAAGTCTGTTGGGAGTACAAATAAATGGATTAAATTCGGAAATAAATACCGTTAAAGGCGATATAGATGAAAATAAAAATAAAATGGAAGAGTTGGGACGAATGATAGATGAATTGGAAAATAAAATCTCTCAAAAAGAAAAAATGATAGATTTACAGAGAAAGATATTGGCAGATGTCGTACGGTCATATTATGAAGATAGGAATAATATTAGCACTGATATTTTATTGGGTATTGATACTTTTTCAAATATTACTTCGGCTAAAGATTACTATAGCCAAGTAGGTAAACGGATTACTGAAATTACAGCAGATTTGAAAGCAATGCAAATAAATTTGAAAGATGAACAAAATGATTTAAAGCAAACTAAAAATGAACTCATCGATGTCCGTGCCAAGTTAGAAGAAGAAAAAACCCGACTATCAGCTACTAAGTTGCAAAAAAATTCTCTTTTAATGCAAACTCAAGGAGATGAAGCAAAGTACAAAAGGAGATTAGCAAAAATTGAAAAACAGAAACAAGAAATTCTTGGAGATATGGATGCATTATTCAATGCCAACTATGCGGAACTTGAAGCAATGGTTGAAAAAGCGCCGTCCAAATATTGGGCATCAATGCGTTGGTATTATTCGCAAAAAGATAGTCGTTGGGGAAATAAAAATATAGGAAACTCGAAATCAAAAATGAAAGACTATGGTTGTGCTATAAGTGCTGTTTCAATGGTCTTTACTTATCATGGTAAAAATATTACTCCGGAAAAATTACGAAAAAAACCTATCTTTTATTGGGATATTATTAGTTGGCCAAAAAACTCTTCTAGTATAGGGCTTGGTGGTAATCTGCAATTATCCAGTAGTATTAGTCATGGAAATATTAATTGGAAAACAGTTGATAAAGAATTAAAGGCAAATAATCCGGTTATAGTTTTCATAAATGCTAAAAGTGGGGCAGGGCATTATGTTGTTATTCATCATAAAACAAAGAATGGTAAATATGTTGTACACGATCCGTATTTTGGTTCAAATATTTATTTAGATTCCACTTTTAAATTACTTTCAAAAATCTATAAAAGATCTGTTTCCAAAAAGTCTGTCGATCAAATGATTATATATAAATAAAAAAACTTACTTTGCACAATGTCGCACAATATTTTTACAGTTATATTATTTATGCAACTATCTATTTACACCAAATTGCATAAATTGTGTCTTGAAAGTTAAGAACAAAATTATTATTACGTAATGTATTACGTAATACATTACATACATATTAAAAACTTAAAATTTCAATTTGGAATATTTGAAAGACATCAATAAAATAATAAGTTTTTTCATCAACGGTAAAAACTCAAAAAAAAAGAAAAAGGAAAAATTAAACACCAAAAGTAATACTATTGTATTAATTAAAAATCAATTATTAAGAGATGCTATAAAATAAAAAAGAATAAATTCAAATTATTTCGTATTTTTAATAAATTAAAAGAAAGGATGAAATGAATGGTCTAGATATAAAGCACTTAAACTTTTTAGCTATTTTTTCTTTAAATATTAGATACATCAGGTACTACTAATTTTGTTTAAAATGAGTTTTCTTTGAGGATAATTCAAGATATATTTTAAAAAGTGGTTATTTTGAGTTATAATGTCGCAAAAGGTACATTGTGCGACATAGTACAATTCTCTTTTTTCACTCAATCAATTAAACTACTAATGGGACTATAAATGAATTTCTTTACATTTCCCCTATTGCAATTCTTGTATTTCAAATAAATATTTTTTTATTAAGTAAATATTTATTTTTTGTAATTTTGAATCGCCTTATGTATAGCATCGGCTGCTAAATTACTACAATGTAATTTAGCTTGTGGCAAACCACCAAGTTCGGTAGCAACTTGTTGATTTGTTATTTTCATAGCCTCATCTAAAGTTTTTCCCTTAACCAAATCTGTTGCCATTGAAGAAGTGGCGATAGCAGCTCCACAACCCAGCGTTTGAAACTTAATGTCATCGATAATATCCCTACCCTCTTTATCTTTTTTAATTTTAAGATAAATTTTCATTATATCTCCGCACTTTGGATTTCCCACTACAGATTGAGCATCGGAATTTTTTAACTCTCCTTGATTATGAGGCTTTGTAAAATGATTTAAAACTTTTTTTGAATATTGCATATATATTGATTTACAAATTACGAATATATTTTTTAAAATTCATCCAATACATTTCCAGAGATTTTTCTTAAGCGTTTCACTATTGTTTTTATTTTTTCAATCGTGAAATCAATTTCTTCGCGAGTTGTCTCTTTCCCAAGTGTCAATCTTAAGCTCCCATGTGCTTGCTCGTGCTTCAATCCCAGTGCTAATAAAACATGAGATGGATTTAATGACCCAGAGGAACAAGCTGAGCCAGTTGAAGCATAAATTCCTTCCATATCCAAGGACAATAGCAATCCCTCCCCTTCAATATTATCAAACCTGAAGTTTACATTATTAGGCGTTCTTTTTTCCAAAGACCCATTTAAATATGTATTTGGAATTTCTTTTAAAACCTTACTTATCAAATAATCTCTCAAATCTTTAATTTTATTATTCCTATTATTTTGCTCAGAGGAATGCTCTATAATTTGTTTGACTGCCTCTCCTAACCCAACGATGCTTGGAACATTATAAGTTCCAGCACGCATTTTATATTCTTGATCCCCTCCATCCTGAATTCTTTTGATAGCCGTTCCTTTTTTTATATATAAAACACCCACACCTTTTGGTCCATAAATTTTATGTCCAGAAAAAGAAAGTAAATCAACGCCCAATTTTTGTACATCACAGTCCAAATAATTAATCGCTTGCACTGCATCGGTGTGAAAAAATATTTTAGACATACCATCTTCCTTTCTGATAACATTTTCTGTTGCAATTATTTTTCCCACTTCTTCAATTGGCTGAATTGTTCCGATTTCATTATTGACATACATTATGGAAATTAGTAGTGTAGTTTTTTTAATTGCCTTTTTAATAGTTTCAGTTTTTATAATCCCATTATTTTCAATCGGTAAATATGAAACTTCTGCTAACTTTTCTTTCTCTAATTCTTCACAAGTCGTCAAAACACTGTGATGTTCAAAGGCAGAAATGATAATATGTGGGATTGGCGCATCTTTGCCAAGATTAGTATAATACTTCCTCAAAACGCCTCTAATGGCCATATTATTACTCTCTGTAGCCCCAGAAGTAAATAATATTTCAGATGAGCTACTGCAACTCAGAAATTTGGCAATATTCTCACGAGCATCATCAACTGCTTGCATAGCTTCTTGTCCAAAGCTATGAACCGATGACGGGTTGCCAAATTTTTCAGAAAAATATGGCTTCATTTTTTGAAAAACTTTTTTATCCACTGGCGTAGTGGCAACATAATCTAAATATATATTTTTTTGCATATTATTTTGTTAATTCACTTAATTTTATTTTATTTAAAGTTGATTTAATTTGTCGTTCCAATGTTATCCAAACTTTTTTCGATTGACATTTCCTTGAATTACATTTTTTATTAGAACAGTCCATAACTTGAATTGGTCCTTCTAAAGCTTCTATTACTTCCCCTACCCTAATTAAGGTAGGTTTTTTTGATAATGTATAACCACCGGAAGCACCCTGTCGACTGATAATTATTGCTTCTCGACGCAAGTCACTGAAAAGTTGTTCCAAATATTTAGCAGAAATATTTTCTTCTGAAGATATTTCAGTTATACTCTTCAGATTAGGATAGACCCTGGTCAATGCAACGACTGCGCGTAATCCGTATTCAGCTTTTTTTGAAAAATACATTTTTTAAATATAAATTTTTTAGCAATTATTTAGTCCTACCAATTTAGTATGATTTAATTATAAACCCCCCTCATAAAATAGTCAAGAAACTATATACAATGATTACCTAATAAACAACATTACTATATTTTTACTTGATAGATTCTGAAAGAAATTTAGTTTCAGCGTTTTATTTTTAAAAGTATTTATGATATATTTTATCTTATTTTTTATTTTAAATATTATTTATGTGTATCTTTAAAGATATCTTTAAAGATACACATAGGAAGTTTGTTTTATTTATTTGAAAAAATAAACAAAATAGATTATGCTAAAAGTAATATGTCTAACAAATACTATATTAAAACTTTTGGTTGTGCGATGAATTTTTCCGATAGTGAACGACTTTCCACTCTTTTGGAAAATTATCAATTAAAATCCGCTCAAAAAATTGAGCGGGCTAGTTTGGTAATTTTTAATACTTGCGGAATTCGTCAAATGGCTGAAGACAGGGTTTATGGACAGATTCATAATTTACGAAAAAATTATCCTAATATAAAAATAATTCTTACCGGATGCTTGTCTCATCGTCCCGATGTACAATTTCGATTAAAAAATAAAGTTGATTTGTTTTATAAAATTAGTGATAAAAACAAAATTAAAAATTGGCTGAATAAAAATTATCCCAAAGCTCAAAATCCAAAATCTAGAACTAAAGTTTCTCATCAAGAAAATATTGCCTATCTCTCCGTCGCTCCGAAATACACTGATAAACATCAAGCCTTTGTTCCCATAATGACTGGTTGTAATAATTTTTGCGCTTATTGTGTTGTCCCCTATGCTCGCGGACGAGAAGTTTCCCGATCTGCTGAAGAAATTCTAATGGAAATTAAAAATTTAATTCAGAAAAATTATAAAGATATTATTCTCCTTGGACAAAATGTCAATAGCTATTGCGGAACATTTAAAGGCAAGCGAATAGATTTTGCTACCCTACTTCAAATGATAAATAACTTGTCAGGAAATTTTTGGATAAATTTTATTTCTTCCCATCCCAAGGATATGAGCGATAAATTAATAAAAACATTTACTTCTTTAGAAAAAGTTTGTGAGCACATTCACCTTCCTATTCAAGCTGGAGACAATAAGACTTTAAAAAGAATGAACCGTAAATATACTCGCATGCATTATTTAAAACTTATTAAAAAAATAAAAATTGGTTTTGAAAAAAATAAACCCGGAAAAATATTTTCTATTACCACTGATATTATTGTTGGTTTTCCAGGAGAAACAAAAGAACAATTTAGAAAATCAGCCGAAGTAATGCACCGAGTTAAATATGATATGGTTTATTTTGGACAATTTTCTCCTCGTCCCGGAACCACCGCTTGGAATATGAAAGATAATGTTTCCAAACAAGAGAAAGTTCGACGAGAAAAATATCTTAATGAAATTTTGAAAAAAAGTAGTTATGCAAATAATAAGAAATATGTTGATAAAATTATCGATATATTAATCGAAAAAGAAAAAAACGGATTTTATTATGGCAAAACCCGCACTGCTAAAAATGTAAAGCTACTGATTGGAAAAAACAAAAACTTAATTGGCAATTTCATCAAAACAAAAATTACCAAAGCCAATATTTGGAATTTGGAAGGAGAAATTATATCATAGCGATTAGATTGCTATAATGATATAGTTTGACAAAATAAAAAAACGGGAATAACAGTACTACTGCTATTCCCGCAAAATGATAAGAGATTTTGACCACAAGTCAATCGCGTCACTGCACGATTCTTGCCAAAAAAACTTTCAAACCACCACCGAATATCTTCCGCAGAAAATAGTCGTCAAGGGATATGATATTCCCTTTCAGCAGAAATTCAATTTTTTTAACGAGTCTCTCAAACTTGCCCGGGTTCTAATGTGAATGCAACCCGGAGCACCCTGTCCCATAACGGAGGGACAACCGTGAATTTACATCATAATTACCTCCTTGCCGACATCGGCTTTTTGAATTATTCCCTTTCTTATTTTTTTCACTCTCCGAACAGGGAATTTACCCGGAGAGATAACTCATTTTCAGTGCCGGTTCTTCATCAGCTCCGGCATGCTAACATCCACTTCCACATCTGGAATAATGGTCTGCGGCCGGAACTGTACCCGATAATGGTACGTACTGACATCGGCAGAACTTAACTGCTCAACAAAGTACGTCACATTGTCGGAAAGCCCAAGGAAATGTTTTTTATACTGGTTTTCTCCAGTTTTGCAAGTTATCGTCAATTGACGTTGGCTGTCGTAATTGCCGAGAGAGCATCGCCCCTCGACGGTCAACATGTATGTGTCGGTTATGCCATTGTAAAACACAACTCGACGATTGATTTCGAAGTTGTCGGCCGCCAAAGAGAGATTTTTTGACGCCACATCGGCAGGGCGATCACACCCTGCCAAAACACCCAACAACATAGCGCCGACAACGAATACGGTTTTCTTTCCCATTTTTTCCTCCCGGAAAACACCAAGTCGCCAACTTGGTTTTTGTTTTTTTAACTCCAGCTCGGCTAAGACTGGAACAATTTGCGTATTTAAGCGATTGTATGCTTAAATAACTATGTAGTTGTTAATGAGCTACGATGTTTCAATATAGCATATTTTATGAAAAATGTCAATAGTAAAACATCCAATAAAATACTGGTGATTTTAGGTCCAACAGCTGTGGGTAAATCTGGTACAGCTATTAAACTTGCCAAAAAATTTAACGGAGAAATTATTTCCGCCGATAGTCGACAAATTTACAAAGGAATGAAGATCAATAGCGGAGCCGTACCTATAACAAATAAAAAAGATAATGAGAAAATTATTGCAGTCAGTGACGGAATTCCTCATTATTTTGTTAATATTGCAAAACCAACCGAAGAATATAGTGTCGCCAAATTTAAAAGAGAAGCGGAGAAAATAATCACCGATATCTTATTGCGTGACAAATTACCGATTATCTGTGGTGGCACCGGTTTTTGGATTAAAGCAATTGTTAATGATGTTAGCTTTCCGGAGGTAAAACCGAATTGGAAGCTACGAGAAAAACTGGACAAAAAAAGCACAGAAGAATTATTTGCCAAATTAAAAAAAGTTGACCCTACTCGCGCCAAAACCATTGATGCTAAAAATAAAGTGCGGTTAATTCGGGCTTTGGAAATTTGTGAAAAATTAGGGAAAGTTCCTAAAATACTCTCCAGAGGTCACACCTCTTCCGTCGCTATCGCTCCTCCTCGAGGAACGACCTCTTTTCACTCAAATTGGGAATTTTTGCAAATCGGAATCAACCGACCAAAAGAAGAATTACACGAAAGAATAAAACTAAATATCAAAAATAGAATGCACGAAGGAATGATTAAAGAAATTGAAGAATTACATACAAATTTAAGCTGGAATGAAATTGAAAAATTCGGCTTGAGCTTTAAACTAATTCCACAATATTTGCGCGGAGAAATTTCTTTGCAAGAGGAATTAAAAGAAAAAATATATTTGGCAGAAAAAAATTACGCTAAGCGACAAATGACTTGGTTTAAAAAAGACAATAATATACTTTGGTTAGAAGATTATAATACTACTGAAAAAGCAACGATAAATTTTCTTCAATAGTGAAATTGCCTAACTATAATAAATAAAGGCGTTTCAGTCTTATCGAAACGCCTTTTAACATATAATAGAACAAGAAAAAACTAACTCCAGAAACGAAGAATTTTTTTTAATTCAAAGATTCTAAGACAATCTGGGCAAAAGAGTTTTCCTCCCACGCCACCTCTATTAAGTAAGATGCCTCTTCTCCAACAAGTATCATTACTAAAATAGGAGTAATATTCCACCCTACCACACTGCGTGCAGTAAGCGACTTTCTTTTCTGTTCTCATTTTTTCCTCCTCTAAAAATGTTCTGAATAAAAATAACTAACAAAAAAGCTTCCTTTTGGAAGCTTTTTTCTACTAAACAATTTTTTTCTTTAATATTTCCATTGCTACTTGCGGATTGGCTTTGCCTTTGGTTTCTTTCATTACTTGCCCCATCAAAAATTTCAAAGCGTTATCTTTTCCATTCTTATAATCTGTTACTGACTCGGGATTTTTTTCAATAATACTCAAAATAATTTTTTCCAATTCACCACCATCATTCATTTGTGCTAAATTTTTCTCCTCAATAATTTGCGATGGGTCGACTCCAGTTTCATACATTTCAAGTAAAACGGTTTGTGCAGTACTAGAATTTATTTTCCCATCAGCCACAATACCCATTAACTCGGCATAGTTTTCAGGTGTGATTTTGATGTCTTGTATTTTTTCTTGATTTTCAAATAAATACTTTCGCAACTCCGTATTAAAATAATTAACTGCTAACCTGATGACCTTATTTTTGTCAGAACTAATTTCTTTGGACTTAATTTTTTCTTCAATTTCGCTAACAACTTTTTCAAAGAAATTTGCAATTTCCCTTTCATTTACCAAAAGCTCTACATCCTTCTCATCCAAACCATATTCACTTAAAAATCGCTTCAACTTTTTGTCTGGCAATTCAGGTAATTTCCTTTTTAATTTCTCAATATATTCATCAGAAAATTTCATCGGTGGAATATCCGGCTCCGGAAAATATCTGTAATCGGCAGCAGTTTCTTTCACGCGTTGAGAAAGAGTTTTATTATGATTGGCATCCCAACCTCTAGTTTCTTGCATAACTTTCTTACCGCTTTCCAGTGTTTCCATCTGTCTTTTTATTTCATAATTAATCGCTTTTTCAACAAATTTAAATGAATTTATATTTTTTACTTCTACTTTTGTTCCACTCAATTTATCTTCACCATCTTTATATAAAGAAATATTAGCCTCACAACGCATCTGACCCTTCTCCATATCCGCATCACTTATTTCAATATAACGACAAATTTGTTGTAATTTTTGGCAAAAAATTCTAGCTTCTTCTCCATTATCAAAATCGGGTTCGGTCACTAATTCCATTAACGGTACTCCAGCTCTATTAAAATCAACCAGAGAATAGTCTACTCCTTTTGGATGAGTTAATTTTCCAGTATCTTCTTCTAAATGAATTCTAGTTACACCTATTTTTTTACCATTTATTTTTAATTCCCCTTTTTCACACAACGGCTGGTCATATTGAGAAATTTGATAACCTTTAGGAATGTCTGGGTAAAAATAATTTTTACGGTCAAATTTTGACTCTTTGCGTAAATTGCAATTCAAAGCTAATCCCGCTAATTGGACAAATCTCACGGCTTTTTCATTTGGTACTGGCAATGTTCCTGGTTGTGCCGTACAAACTTCACAAATATTTTTATTCGGTTCCTTATCTAAGCCCAGCTCATTTTTACAACTGCAAAACATTTTGGAATCAGTTTTCAGTTCCACATGAATTTCCATTCCGATTGTCACTTTATATTTTTTCATAATAAATAAAAATTTTCTTTTAATAATTTGCTCTCAACTACAGTATGACACAAAAAATAAATTTGTAAATAATCATCGCATTTTTTTCATCAATTTAAAATAGAAATGCAAGTTGTGTATTGAGGCTAGACGCATACCAGATGGGTCATTACTTTTAAACAAATGATGTAAATAAGCGCGCGAATGTTTTTTGCACAACTCACAATCACAGTCACTATCCACATTCCTAAAATCATTCTTATATTTTTCATTGGTGATTTGCATTCTTTTATAAAAATTTTTCTCATCATTCCAAAAATCATCCTTTTTTTCTTTATCCCACAAAAAAAGCTTACCGTGACGCCCTTCTCTGGTTGGAATAACGCAATCAAACATATCCCAG
>LSNR01000004.1 GCA_003056165.1 Parcubacteria group bacterium M6-OD1-3
GACTACGTACCTGCTTGTTTTCGTGTCCAACGAAAAATTCCCATTGTTTCTTTGTGCTTTTTTTTGCCAATAATAATAATTTGTCGCGACCGCTTCCAAAATGTTTCCGCTAATCTTTGTGCCTTAATAACTTTAGGACAAGTCGTATCAACAATATCAACACCTTTTTGTTTGGCAATTTCAAAAATTTTCGGACCAATCCCATGTGCCGTCACAATCAGTGTGCCAATTTTATCATCAATCTTATCTATTATTTCGTCAATCTTTCCTTTAAAATCAATTTTTTTAACACCCAACTTTTCAATATTTTGCACTACATCGTCATTATGCACTAAAGAACCTAACACAATAATTGGTTTTTTAACTCTGGAATCTTGTGCCATTTTTTTTACAATATTATAAGCACGGTCAACGCCATCACAAAATCCGGCATATTTACTTAATGTTATTTTCATAATAATATAAATCGCTAATCAATATAAATTAAAGTTTCAACAATGCGAATAAGCACTAATATAAAAAATCACTTATTCAGACAAACTACTGCTATCTATTACGGAAAATGCTCTTTTGCCATCGATAATAGTACTTTCAAAAATTTGAACGCTATTTATCGGTAATAAAACAGAAAATTCCTCACTAATCTTTGGCGTTTTTTCCAGCTTCTGCCAATTATATTTCTGAATTCTACCCAAAGTAATATGTGGCTTAAACACTTTTTTATTTTCTCTAAAAAATCCCAAGCTTTTCTCAATATTTTCAGACAAACTTTTTAATTCTTCACTTGCTTCTCCAGTAAACCAAACTACTCGCGCATCATTATCTTGTGTTGGTCCCAATTCTATCTTATCCATTCCAATGTCAAATACTTCTAATTTCTCAACCACGGATTTTATCTTTTTGCAAATATCAAAAATTAACTCATCATCTACATGACCCAAAAAAGAAAGTGCTAGATGAAGATTTTCTTCCCTACTCCATCTGATTGGCAAATCTTCCCACTTCTCGATTTTTTGCATTAATCTTTTTTTGACATCGACTGGCAAATCAACGCCGATAAATATTTTTCTTTGCATAATTTTTAAAATAATTTTAAAATTCAATTTTTCCAATCCAATACAATCTTACACTAATAAAATATTTTTTTCAATAAAAAAACAGCTTCAGTTTTTGATTCTACATTATTCTTCGCTGAGAATAATAAGAAATCAATTTCTTGACGCTAAGATTAGCATCAAGAGCCAAAGCTGTTTATCAGTCGATGAGCTTACCAGCTAGCATCTTTTCCAAAACTCGGAGAAGTATCCTCTCGTTGTCCACATTTGGAACAATCTAAGCTACCCTCAAAATATGAAAGACTTAAGAAAGCCCTCATTCTGTTAGTAACAAGTCTTCTCTTGCTGTCGCTCATTTTTTCGGGATCCAGATTATTCAAACTCTCTATTATCAGAATCCTGGCTTCCTGGAATTTTTTCATAGATAAATCATGAGCAACTCTTCTCTCACTAGGACTTCTCTCCCTTACTGGTTTAGTCCAGTCAATATTTTGAATTTCAGCTTTCAATTCATACCTCCTCTTTATTGATTTTCCATCTCAATGCTTTCCTTATTCACCTACAATAAAGAAATAATATTGAAATGAGTTAAGAACATTTTTTCTATTTTTTACATTCCACTTCAGTATCCTCTCTATCTGCCTACAAAAAAGAAATGCCTAAATAATTTTTTTTAAAGAACACAAACAAAAAACCGGATTCTTATTGAGACCGGCTTGTTTTTAATTTTATCTATATTTCTCTATTCTTAATTCATACTTCGTAGAAAATAATCAAAAACAAACCGCCCTCTAAATCCGCTAAAATACCAAAAATAAAATTGTTGACTTGTTATTTGTTTATCCATATTAATATCTTACTCGTTTTAAAAATTTTGTCAAATTTTTAATTCTACAAACTAAAAATAAAAACAACCCCGGTATGTTTGCTGACACGCCGGGGTAAAACAAATTATAGAACTGAGTATCTAGGAAAGGTTGCCTCAATATTGAGCAACGTTTCCTTTGTTTTGTATTTGATATTTTTCCCATCTTTGCAGACAAGTCTATATCCTTTCTCCACATTAAAATGTTGCCGTAAAAATCTGCGACAAACATTTTTGGGACGAGCTTGTCCTAATAAAACAGGACAAGAAATTTCCTCACCAGAGATTTTTTTCCGACAGCGAGCACTACCAGCTCTTCTTCGACATTTAAAAGAATTTTTTTTAATTATTGCCATTTTTCCCCACCTACTTTTGTTTTTTATTTAAACCATCAAGCCATTGCTCAATGGCTGTTTCCAAATAATCATGATTCTCGCATTCCGTGACAAAAAAAATATTTACAGGAACTATTATTCCTCCAATTCCCGTAATATGCTTTTTTAGAAAATCAGGCTCAAATAATATTCTCCTCCTGATTTCAATGGCTTGTTCTTGACCAGCCAATATTTCAATTTGATCAATCAAAAAAGAAATTTTTTGATGATTTACTTCTTTTAAATTCATCACATACCCCCTTCTTATTTCCTTACAACAACGACGATAAACTCACCGTCCCGATAAGAGTTTGTCACGTCTTGTTCACACAAAATATTCCGGATGTGAGCATGACTTTCTTTGAAAAAGATATATTTCTTTTCATTTTGAATATTTGCAATAGCATAATTTACGCCATTGAAAGCTATCTTTGTCAAAATAGAATTGTACCCATCACAGTGTTCTTTTATATAAAAGATTAATCTCGTTGTCTCTTCTTCCCTCATTGTCGTCTCCCCTCCCTTTTTCAACCTTCTTACTTCATTCCTTTGAAGTATTGAGGTAAAAATTTTTCAAAGAACTATTCTTTGTTCATAATTTAAAATTTAAAAAACCGACTTTAATAGTCGGCTTATTTTTGTTCAGATATTTCTTATCTTAATTTCCGAATAAAAACAAACCGACCGACAAACATAGCCAGCAAAATCAATAACAATTGAATTATTTTAATATTTTGTTTCTGCATATTTTCAATATAATACAGGTTCTATAAAAAATCAAGCTTTCAAATATTTTCTTATTGCAATCATACTACTCACAACACCAACCAATAAACCGGCAACCAAGATTGACCCACTGATTACCAAAAAATTACTAAGATAAAAATTTATTACATCATTTCGAGAAATCAACCCTTGAATTAACGGTAATCCGCTATAAGCCGTTCCAGCAATCGCGATAATCGCCAGCACCGAAGCAAAAAATCCGTAGAACATTCCTTCGAATATAGAAGGTGCTTTGATATATAGATTGGAAGCACCAACCAAACGCATTACATCGAATTCCCTCTTGCGAACATATAAGCTTAATCTAATCGCATTAAATGTTATAAGAATAGCTATACTGATAAACACCGCCCCTAGAATAATTCCAATTTTCCTAACTGTTGCAACGATTTTCCCCAATCTTTCAATAACATCTTTATTTTTTCCATAGTTAATATTGTTCATTTCTTCACTAAAATTACTCTCTATATAATCAACTAACTGTCCATATTTTTTCTGATCTTTAGCCTTGACTATTATTGAAGACAATAGTGGATTTTCCCCTATTTCATTTAGAGCATCGGCGATAACAGGGTCATCCTTATTATCATTCGAAAATTTATCCAAAGCTTGCTCCTTGCTAACATATTCAACGGAAGAAACATCTTCATTATTTTTTATCTCATTTTCTATCTCTTTTATCCTACTCTCATCAATATCTGGTTTAAAATAAACACCGATACTAACATTTTTTTCAATATTTCCAATTAACTCATTTGCTACCATTCCGGTAAGCAATGTCGCCCCAATAACATATAACGATAAGAATAAAACACTGACTGTTGCTACGCTAAGCCAACTATTACGAACAAAAATAGTCCACCCCTCTTTAAATGTCCTACCAAGTTTTAATAATTTCATAATTTTGTTTATATCACATATTTACCCTTAACTTGATCACCGACTATCTTACCGTCTTCTATGGTAATTACTCGTTTACCGGCCTTATTTACAATTGCTTCATCATGAGTTGCTAAAATAATAGTAGCTCCTAACTCATTTATTTTTAATAATAATTTAATAATTTCTAAGCTCGATATGTAATCTAAATTTCCAGTCGGTTCATCGGCAATTATTACATCCGGACGATTTATTAATGCTCTCGCCAAGGCAACTTTTTGTTTTTCACCACCACTCAATTGATTGGGATATTTATCTGATTCTTCCAATAAATCAACCATACTCAAAATTTTCGGAACTTCCTCCAAAATAGCATCAGTAGAACTTCCTATCACTTCCAAGGCGTAAGCAACATTCTCAAAAACGGTTTTTTGCGGTAGCAACTTAAAATCTTGAAAAACAGTTCCGAAATTTCTTCTGAAATAAGGCAGATGTTTCTTTTTAATATCTTTTATATTTCTCTTCCCATAAAAAACATCTCCTTCCGTCGGCATTTCCTCAGCATAAATTAATTTGGTCAAAGTCGTTTTCCCCGCTCCACTTTTCCCGACGATTGAAACAAACTCTCCCTGTTTTATCAACAGGTTTATATTTTGTAAGGCGTTAAATTTATTATCTTGATAATTTTTTTCAACTTTTACAAATTTAATATTCGGCATATTGATAATTAAAATTGAGCTATGTTTTATTTTTTTAACCACTTTTTCTCGTTTTTAATTATACCATAAAAATTAAAAAAGGGGAATTATGTTCAAACTAATTTCAAGGATTAATTGCAACATTTTTTACCCATCTACAGAGTTAGCTCTGTAGATTTAAATTCGCGGAACTGGTGTTTGTGATTATTGTTAAGTTTTTAATTATTTATTATTTTCATCCAACCAACTTTCCAAAATAATGCGAGCTGATTCGGCATCATCAAATCTTTTTATTTTTTTAACACCTCTTTCAATTAAATTCCTTTCAGCAATTTTAGTACTGAACATTTCATTTTGATATTTTATCTTTACACCATTTTTAATATTTTTTTCAATCATTTCTCCCAGCTTTTCTCCGCCAAATATTTCTTTCTTTTTATTTTTATACATTGGAACACCAATTACAATTGTTTCAATTTTTTCTTTGAAAATTATTTCAAGAAGTTTTTTTAAAAAATTTTTATCATTCTTTAGAGTGTCATAAGTAAAAGCCATTCGCGTTTCTCCATCAGCCAAGGCAATGCCTACTTTAGAGACACCCCAATCAATCCCTAAATAATTTTTTTTAATATTATTATTCATTATTTTCAAAATATAAAAATTGTGCCTACTAATCTAATTTGTATTAGTTAATATTTCAATTCCTTTATCCGTCACTAATACCGTATTTTCCCAATGGGCACTCAGAGAATTATCTACAGTTTCAAAAACCCAACCATCATCTCCCAATTTTGTCTCATGACTACCGGCATTTATCATCGGCTCTAAAGCAAAAGTCATTCCCGCCTCCAATTTAAAATTACAACTTTTTCTATCAAAATAATTGGGAATTTGTGGATACTCATGTAATTCTCTGCCTATTCCATGACCGACCAAATTTCGCACCACGGAAAAACCGGATTTTTCAGCAAATTTTTGCGTTGCCTTGGAATAGCGATTAAGTTTTTTACCAACTTTCATTGCCGAAACACCTTGATAAAATACTTTCCTTACCGTTTCAATAATTTTTTTACTTTCTTCGCTAATTTCCCCAACTGCAAAAGTTCGCGCCATATCCGAATGCCAACCTTTATATTTCATTCCAATGTCAATCTTAAAAATATCTCCCTCTTGTAATTTTATTTTTTGTGACGGAATTCCATGGACAATTTCATCATTTAAAGAAGCACAAATTGTTGCCGGAAAAGGATCCTTTGAATCGCCGTAACCTTTAAATGATGGCATTCCGCCCATTTGCAAAATCATTTTCTCTGCTCGCTCATCTATCTCCCCAGTACTTATTCCAGGATAAACCATTTTTTCCAATTCCAACATAACTGAAGCAAGTTTTCTTCCGCTTTCTCGCATCAATCTTATTTCTTCTGCAGTCTTAATTTTTGGTCGCCTACTCATAACTTAACAAAGCTAATTAAAATCCTTCGTAATCTCGCATTACTAACTGTCCTTCAATTTGCTTAATCATTTCAATAACAACCGCAACAACGATTAAGATACTTGTTCCACCGATACTCATTGTACTGATACCCGTCATATTTTGTACAATCAAAGGCAGAATAGCAATTGACCCAAGAAATATAGATCCAGATAAAGTAATTCTATTGATTATTTTTGCTAAAAAATCGGCCGTGGCTCGTCCTGGACGAATTCCTGGAACATATCCGCCTTGTTTCTGTAAATTCTCAGAAAATTTTATTTGGATCAAAAAACAACCGCCGTATAAAAATAAGTAAACAAGACTACCATCGCAAAATGAAGTCCATCGTAAAACCATTGATTTTGAAACAATTGTGCTACAAAATCGAGCAGTGTGTGCGTGGTCGGCA
>LSNR01000018.1 GCA_003056165.1 Parcubacteria group bacterium M6-OD1-3
ATCTGTCGCTTTAACATTACCGTATTTTATGTTTTCTGCCAATGTTCTATGAAATAATAATGGGTCCTGCGGAACATAAGCAATTGCCGACCGCAAGTCGTCTTGTTTGATTTTTCTAATATCATAATCATCAATTTTAATGCTACCATTTTTTACATCCATAAATCGTAACAATAAGCTGACAAAGGTTGATTTACCGGCTCCAGATTCTCCAACTAAACCAATTTTTTGTCCAGCAGGGATTGTCAGACTAAGATTTTTAAAAACAGATTGCTTGTCATCTTCTTCATAAGCAAAGTTAACTTTATCAAAAATAATCTCACCATTTTTAATTTTTAATTTTTTAGCATTCTTATCATCCACAATGTCATAAGGCTCAAAAACTTCTTCCAATCCTTCCTTTAATTGCCCATATTGTTCCATAAATCTTTTAAAAGTTTGTCCTAAAAATTCTAAATCACCATAAAGAACAAAAAGCATACTAGTAAGCATAATTACATCTCCGACACTAACCAAACCATCTTCCCACAAATGTAAAGCAACTCCCAAAATAAGACCTATTGCAATAACTATGAGTGTATTATTTATAAATATAATTTTTTCTGTATAAAACCAACTTCGCACATAAGCTTTTCTATATTTTTCACCAAATCCAGAAAGAGCTTTGGATTCGTATTGCATAGAAACATTTTGCTTAGTTGCTAGTATGTTGCCAAAAACATCAACCATTCTACCTCTTAGTTCAGAACCTTTGTTGGCTTTTGTTTTTGAATATAAAGATCCTTTTTTTGAAACAAAAAAATTAAACAATGTAAAAATAGTTATAAAAAAAATAAATATTAATCCAATGCTAGGACTAACTAAAAAAGCTAAGAAGATTGACACGGAAAACTTAATAGTTATGCGTAGAAAATTCCACAAAAACATTGGCAAAATTGCTCCAACACTGTTTTCTATATTTGAGACTTTACTTAATAAACTACCTGATAAACGTTCTGAAAAATATCTATGACTATGCTTCAATAAATAATTAAATGAAGTTTTAATGGAAATGATTATTGAAAAAGTAGTCCATCTCATTCCATTATATCCACTTATTCGCCAAAATAGATTACTAATAAATATACTTAATACCAAAATAATTGCCCAGAAATAAACTTGATTTATTTCAGTTGCATTCAGAGAATTAGTTAGATTTCTTAAAAAATAATGAGCAGTTCCATCTATGAAAGTAGCGACAATAACACTTCCCATAGCAACAAAAGCATATAGTTTATTCTGCTTCATCACAAAAAACATAAACCGCAAAGGTTTATGTTGAAATTGCGTCCAATTGTTTTTCTTATTTTCCATATTTTCTCTATTGTTTTAACAGCGAGGTTCAACCTCGCTGTTGAGACGAGGATTTGATTTATTGAGGTATTTTTTGAAATATTTCAAAGCACTAATGATATGTATCCAGGTAAGCTTATTAAAAAAGATTGAATAAAAAAAGCTTTTTTTACCACTACCCTTGCCGTGATAATGCAACATTTGTACTTCCGGATAATAAACAACTTTAAATCCACTTTCCCAAAAACGACGACACCAATCCACATCCTCCATATACATAAAAAACCGTGCATCCATATAACCGACTTTTTCAATCGCTTTTCTAGAAATCATAAATGCCGAACCCATCAACCAATCCACTTCTTTATTCCTTTGATGATCATAATCTTTCATCAAAAACCAATCCAAATGTTTTTTGGCAAACCATAACTTTCCCAAAAATGTTCGCCGATAAACAATCGTAATCGGTTTGTAAAAACGAAAACAAGAAGCTTGAAATTTTTCATTAAAACTAAATAATTTTGGACCAACCATCCCAACCGAAGGATGATTTTTTAAATAGTCAAATAATTTTTCAACGGAATTTTCTTTAACTAAAATATCTCCGTTTAAAATTAAAATGTATTCTCCGGCACTTTCTTTAAGTCCTTTTTTTACCAATTGTTGAAAGCCTACATTTTTTAAAAATGGGAAAAAAATTACATCCGAAAAATTCTCTCGCATCATCAACTCAGTATCCTCTTCTGTATCACTATCCGCAACAATAATTTCATAATCAACATCACGAACATTTTCTTTGATTGAATTTAAACAAAGTTTTAACAAGTCCGGATTTTTATAATTAGTAACAATAATAGAAAGCTCTGGTTTTGACATAAAACTAGTTTAAGATATTTGAGAATAAGCTTTTAATTCGGTCATAATTATCTCCTCTTGGCAATAAAATATAGCCTTGCTGTGGTGTGGTGTTTTGTGGAGCATACAATAATCCTTCTTCGGAATTTTCCAAAACTTTTTGTTTAATTTTTATCTGATCGCCCATTTCTTCATAAATATCTAATAATTTTTTCATTTCCCATCCTTCCAAATTTGTTTTTACATTATCACCCAAGCTATCCAAAAGAGCATTAATTTTTCCAAAATCAGTTAGCGTTCCAGCATTTAACATTTTCTTTTTAAATAATTTTAAAATTTCCTGTTGTCGCCTGGCGCGATCAAAATCAGTGGAAGTCATTCTAGAACGAACATAACAAAGCGTTTTTTCTCCATCCAAGTGCACATTTCCTGATGGAAGAGTGAACGCTCCACCGCACTCTTCACTATGATTATAGCAAAGTGGATATTGTGCCACTATTCTTCCCTTTTCATTCTTCTTAACTTCAAAATTGCCAGAACTTACAGTAAACACTTTATCATCGCAAACATGCTCCTGATGAAATTGTAACGGCTCAGAAAAAGGTTGATCTAAATGAATATCCAATCCACCAACCGCATCAATGGCTTGCTCAAACCCCTTAAAATTTATAGCTATGGCATAATAAACTGACTGTCCAGTAATTTCTTGAATTATTTTTTCCATATTCTTAATACCACCACCATTATGCTCTTTTTTTTCTCCATAAAAATAAACAGCATTTATTTTTTGCTTATCATTAGTCTCTGGAACTGTTACATACAAATCTCTCGGTATAGAAACCAATGAAACTTCTTTTTTCTCTGGAGCAATACTAGCCAACATTATCGTATCTGCTAACAAACCGCCACCAGTAACATGCTCCCCTCGCATTCCTAATAAAAGAATATTTATTCTCCCTTCTTTTTCTCCTTTTAATTCATTTTTAACCCCAGGAAGAGATTTCGCGATACTACTAAAAATATTTCCTTTAGTAGTAATTTTATTTAAAATATGACCAGTTTTCCATAGAAACAATCCACCTGTTAAAAATATAATAACTACAATGATTAAAATAATCTGTTTCTTATTACTTTTTTTCATATTTTTAACTTCTAACGAGTTTATTCCTTTTTTTTTAAATAATCTCATAAATAGCTCTAATTTAATTTTTTAATAATTTATAATTTTTTAACATCTTTTTTGCCGATTTTTTCCAAGAAAAAAAACTTAATCTGGCAAACCCTTGTTTAACCAGACTTATTCTCAATTCTTCATCGGTACAAATAGTATATATCTTTTTCACCAAATTATCAACATCTTTCGGATTAAAATACAAACAAGCATCTTTTGCGACCTCTCGATGTGGCAAAATATCTGATGCCAAGACCGGCGTACCCATACTCATTGCTTCTAAGATTGGAATACCGAAACCTTCATATAATGACGGATAGACAAGCACTTCTGCCGTAGCTAATAACGCCAACTTGTCTTTCTCATCAATAAAACCAGGAAAATAAATTTGAAATTTAAAATTTTTGGATGATAGCTTAAAATATTTCAGCAATTTTTTATCCACATTGTGTGTATCTAAATTACCAGCAATCACCAGTTTTATATCCGGAATTTTATCAGCAATTTTTAAATACGCCTCAATCAAAGTCGGAATATTTTTTCGTGGTTGCAATGTTCCCAAATACAAAATATATTTTTCTGGTAAATTATATTTTTTACACACCTGCTTCATTTTGAAAATTTCTTCTTGAGTTTGCATCTCTTCGGTTAAAGCAGATGGATTTGTAATTTGCAGAGAAACGCTATTATAAACTACTTCAATTTTTCCTTTCGCTTGCGGATAATATTTTTCAATTTCAGTTTTGGTAAATTCAGAAACAGCAATAATTTTATCCGACCGTCTAATACTTAAAGGAATTAAAATATTCAAGAAAAACAAATCATTCCACTTAATAAATTGCTTGTAAACTTTGAAGGAAACATCGTGAATGTGCGTGACAATTTTTATTTTTTGCGACACAAAAAATGGCGTAATGTATTGAGTATGATAAATATCTACTGGATTTTTTCGTAAATAATTCGGCAATGTCCAGAAATTCCAAATAAACTTCCCACCATTTTTTGGCATTTTTAGAGAAATGATTTTAAAATTATTATTTTCCACAATTCTCAATCGCTTTTCAATAATTTTCAAAGTTTCCTTATCCGTAACATCTGTAAATAATAAAAATTTAAAAATAAAGTTATCACCACCGTTTAATTTTTCTTTATCAAGAATAGCAAAATTTTTCACCAATTCCAAAAACACCACCTCATCGCCAGTCCGCTTTTTCCCAATATTTCGAATATCAATTCCAATTAGTAAATCATTAATATTTCTTGACATATGTTTAATAATATATTATTTTAAAACACTAGGCAATGGACCTAGAATTAGCAACTTGACAATTAATTTTTTAGGAGGAAACTATGGATTTTTCTGCGGTTTATTATCTTTGTGGAGTGGCTGTTGCAGTCATCATCTTAGCATTTTATCTATTAAAAGATGTCACGGATAAAAGCAAACACATCTTAGGGCTTACGTTATTGTTTATAGTGTCAATAGCCTTGACAATTGTAATATTTTTTCAGGGTATTATATATAGCTCTTTTATTTTCCCAAACGAAATGGAAAAAGGATTAACGGCATTGGTTGTCGAGATGCCAACAAAATCTTTTTTCATTAAAACACCCAAAGGACGAACATGTTTAATACTTCGTCCAAAAAATGAACCAATTCCCAATCCAGGGGATAAAATTGTTTTCACTGGAGAAACTTATGAGATAGTTTCTCCGGCAACAAAATAAAATTTTCAATTTCACAGGAGGATGCTATGAACATTCACAGACTACTTATTGGAATATTAGTAACGATAATTTTCATCATTTTTCATGTGTCGTTTCCATACGACACAAATGTGCCGTTATGGAAAGTACATGTCGGCTTGTCATCAGTGATTTACTTCATGATCAGACTAGCATTAGTCACTTATGATTTCTGTATCTTTTGGACATTAAGCAATATGTTTCTCAATCTTAATGTGAACGAGGAGTATCCGCGTATCCTATCCAGAGTATCAACGCTACTTATTTTATTTGTTGGAGCAGGTGTACTAACATTACCCACAATAACAGTCACAATGAGTAATGTGATTGCTGCATTATTGTTTATCATGATAATCCCAATTCTATCAACTGTGGATTGCATACTCTTTCTAGCTTCACAATTTCCCCAAAAAAATAAGTAAATTATACTACATCGCCGGAGTGCCTTCAATGAAGGCTTAGCTCCGGCTTTTTTTATTCATTTTAGCAGATAATGTCTTAAAGAAGTGCCAAATTTACATACGATATATAAACCAATTGTACAACCATTAACTAAATCCTCCTATTTTTTACAAATTCTTAATAATACATATATGAAGGTGTTTGCATTTTTTAACTTTTAATTTTTACTCCATAGATTGTATTTATTACTCCTAACCAAACCCACAGAAATCCTAGCATAATTCCGGCGTTAAATAAGTTGGGAATTATTATGGCAAAAAAACCGAGCGTACCAAATAATTTCCACATTTCATTTTTTGATCTGAAAATACCATAAACAACATTCAATAACGCCAAGATGAATGCCGTTACACCGAGCAATCCGCTTCCCAACCAAATTTCCAAAAAAATATTGCTGGAATTTAGACCATTGCCATTTTCATCCGTTCCCAAAATTTGCGAAATATTCCCCCAACCAATTCCCATTATTGGATGCTTTTTTATTTGCTCCCAAGATTTTCCGTAAATTTCTGCGCGAATATTAACATTCGGGTCGGCACGATAAACTTTCATTACCGCATTGCCCGCCTCCTTTTCTTTATCGATATCTTCCAAATTTATATGCCAACAGCCATAGTTCTCCAATTCAGAAATACTTTGAATAATTTGATTATTTTGCAATTTAGCACTAGTATCGCAAGCCACTGTAATTTCTTGTTTACCAGCCGTACTTTGCAATCTTTTTCCCAGCTCAAAATCAGTCAAACTGAAAACATAAATAATTCCAATACTTAATAAAAATGCCATTGCCAACCTCAAAATCACTAGGTATTCTTTTTTCCAAAAAACATATCCGCAAAAAATCAAAGTAATCACTATCGCACCCAACCAAGCAGACCGACTAACGGTTAGAATAAGCAGTATGTAGGTACCGATAATTAATAAGCAATAGTTAATAATTAATAACTTTCTTTTGGTCCAAAAATCAACTGTTAGAAAACTTCGGAGAAATGATTGGAAATTAAAATCTCTAAAACTATTTTTCTCAGAATATTTTTTACTACACCAATTTGCTATCAGCGTATAAACCACTGACAATAAGAAAACCAAAAACATTCCCAACCAATCCGGCTCAGCAAAGCTGGCATTTGGTCGTCCGGGCATCACTTCAAAATGTGCACCACCGTGAACAAATTGCCAATTTTGCCAAATCCCATACAAAATCACAACCACTGATGAGCTCAAAAAAAATGGCCCTACTCTTTTTAGATCAGACAAATTCTGAATAAAAATTCTGGTTAAAAAATAAAGTGCGCCGAATGAAAGTAAAATAAGTGACTGATTGAAAGCAACTCCCCTGTCCAAAGCAAAAATACTACTAGCAAACCCAGTTATCAAAAAGATTGTAATAAAAATATCCACTTTGGAAAATTTTGGCAACCCAAATCCCAATCTGCCAGTAAAGTATCTGATGCCAACCGCTAGTAAAGTCAACAATCCAATCAGTTGATACGGTCGTAATGATAAGCCGATTTCCGTCGGCGCTAAATTAATATTTTCCAGCATTATCGTTCCAACAAAAAACAAGAAACTCCAGCCCGGACGATATAGTGCCAAAAGAAAAATTAAACCAACAAAAAACCCAAAATCACCAATGTTTTGCAATGGCAACACTCTCAAATTAGCTAAACTTATCAAGACTACAACTAAAACAATATTAGCTAATATTAAATAATTTTTAATAGTCAATAAACTTTTCATCATTTTATTTTATACCCTTATAGCGACCTAGTCGCTATAAAATTATCTCACAAATTTTTCCCACGAAAACTTTTTTGTTTGCTCTTTACCTTTTTCAGAAAGACTTTGACGCAAATTTTCATCTTGCAAAAGTTTTTTCATTTTTTCCGCCAACTCTTTTTCATCTTTCGGATTAAAATACTCCACCGCTGTTCCACCGACTTCCAACAAAGATGAAACATTGGAACAAATTACCGGCGTTCCGCAATTCATCGCCTCTAAAACCGGCAAGCCAAATCCTTCATACAATGACGGGTAAACAAATATGTTGGCGTTTTTATATAAAGCCGGTAAATCTTCCTGCGAAACGAAATCCAACAATTTCACCCTTTCTTTCAATCCCAATTCTTTCACCATTTTTTCCACATCTGTCACCAACGGCGCTAACTCCGGCATCAATTTTCCGGAAATAACGAGTGGGGGAATTTTGAATTTTGATTGAATATCTAAATTTTGAATGTTTAAAATTTCTTCTAATAATTCTGGAATTTCCTGTTTAGGTAATTGACTGCCAAAATGCCCTCTATTTTTGAACCGTAAAAATTTAGCATTAAGACCTTTAGCATTTTCCTCACCAGCTTCAAAAGGAACCCATTCATCATCTTCCGAATGCAGAACCACTAAATCATCACAATGTTGTTTTATTTTTCCAAAATCATAACCATCTTTCGTAAAAAATCCTTTATTATTTTCCGTTTTATTTCTTTTGAAAGAATCACCGGAATTGGTCGCTACCAAAATTACTTTCTTAATTTTCAAGTTTTTTGGTTGTTTTTCTAACCAACGTAAAATAGCCACTCCACCACGAGAGTGTCCAATTAAAATACTGCTTTTATTTGACTTAATTTTGTCCAATTCATTCATCCACTCGTTAATTTCTGGATCATCGGCATTCGGCAATATCGGCGCTACAAATTTAATTTCCGCTTTCTTCATTTCATCAGCCAACCATGCGTACCATTTTTTATTTGGATTAGTATTTTTGCCATGCATCAAAACTACATTCAACTTTTCCTTATTATTTGTTTTTTGTTTGTTATTTCCATTTAAAATTTTATCATTGAAGCTTGTTACTTGTTTAGAATTTGGAATTTGAGATTTAGAGTTTATTAAAAATTTGTAAGCTTTTAATAACATTTCCACATTTTTTCGTTTTTCCAATCCACCACCAAAATAAATATAACCTTTTTCTAAATTATATTTTTCCAAAACTCGCGCGCACTCATCTTCATCAATATCTTTTTTGTAAATATCATCTACATCCAAATACCGCACTTCAATTTTTTCTGCCGGAATTTGCAAATATCTAATCAAATCATTTTTGGTATGCTCAGAAATTGCAATAATTTTATCAGCCTTTTTTATTGCTCGCTCCGTCAATTTCCAATAAAGTTTTTTCCGCCAATTGTTTAAATATTCCGGAAAAAGTTTTGGAATAATATCGTGAACTATCATTGTGTGTTTAATGTTTTTTGGTAAAATTGTTGAACACTGATACAAACTAATAAACGCCTTGCAATCATCTTGCTTAGCTTTTTTTGGCAAACAAAATTTTTCCCACCAAATTTTCCGAATTAAATCATCTCTTTTATAAGGTGGTAAAAAAACCCGTTTGATAAAATTCTTTTCCAACTCTAAATCAATATTTTTTTCTGCATAAAGTAAATATTTAAAATTTTGTGGATGTCTATTCAAAGTTTTCAGAAAATTAAACGCCACCTGCCCAATGCCAGTTGCTGGTTTTCTCAAAAAAGATACATTAATTCCAATTCTATTATTCATAAATATTTTAGATTTTAATCTTAATATCTTCCATACTTCTCGTTTTTCTACAGTTAAGGTTCGGCCTTTCCCGTCGCTCCATTTCATTCCGCTCCTCCTCAAGGCCAAACCTTGCTTAATTTACCCTTGATGTGATCGCTAGTGGACTCGAACCACCGACCTCCGCAATGTCAATGCGACGCTCTAACCAGCTGAGCTAAGCGACCTATTAGTTTTTTAATTTCATTTTTTATACTTTTATGATAACCTGTTTATATGTTTAAATCAAATGAAAAAATTAAATTGGCTTTAGCGCCGATGGCGGGAATTACCGACAAGTCTTTCCGTCAAATCTGCGTTGAAAACGGCGCTGATATTACTTGGAGCGAAATGGTCAGCGCTGAAGGTTTAACGCGCCAATCATTAATAGATAATAAATCTCTCGCTTTGGCAGAAAAATTTTCTCTGGCAGAAAAAGATTATTGGGTGCAAATTTTTGGCGATAATCCTTCTTCAATGGCACAAGCCGCCAAAATTATTGAAGAAAAAATAAAACCGACCGGTATTGATATAAATTTAGGCTGTCCGGTAAAAAAAGCGCAAAAGGCTGGTTACGGAGCTATTCAAATTAAAAATATTCCTCAAGTTATAAAAATAATTAAAGCAATTAAGAAAGAAATTTCTCTACCCTTATCCCTCAAAACTCGTGTTGGAATAGAAAATCCACAGGAAATTTTAGAGTTTGCTCCTCAATTAGAAAAAGCTGGACTTGACCAACTCGTTGTTCACGCTCGCACCTTAAAAGGAATGTTCCACGAAACTCCACACTGGAAAATCGTCAAAGAATTAAATAATATCTTGAAAATTCCTGTAATTTACAACGGCGGAATTAAAACTACCGAAGACATTAAATTTTACTCTCAGAAAACCGGTTGCCAAACTTTAATGATTGGACAAGCTGTCATCGGTAATCCGTGGATTTTTCAAGCACGGAGGCAAGGCCTCCATATTTTAATAAAAACCATTATTCGTCATGCTGAATTGGTTCAAAAATATTATGGTGATCACGGCTTAATCACTTTCCGCACTCATCTTGCATCCTACCTTAAAGGTCATCCCAATGCCAAGCGACTTCGTCGCCAAGCAGTACAAATTGAAACTATTGATGATATTAAACAA
Source organism: Parcubacteria group bacterium M6-OD1-3 (assembly GCA_003056165.1). Classification (GTDB taxonomy): domain Bacteria; phylum Patescibacteriota; class Minisyncoccia; order Moranbacterales; family UBA9337; genus LSNR01. The sequence goes on from LSNR01000018.1 coordinate 10,286, forward strand.
ATTTTGGAAATATTAAAATAAAAGCGGGTCCGAAGAAATCTCCAGAACCCGCACATAAAGAACAAAAAATATTATTTTTTGATTACCAAACAAGGACAATTAGGGAGAATATCGTCCAGCAAACAACTCTCACTGTGACAAAGTTGAAAGTCAAACGGGCAATCCCTTTTTACCCGTTTGTCGGGCAACATCGCAATCCCCCGGTCGCGACGCATCTTCTTCTCCTCAATTTGCCATGCCCGTGAGCGTGGGCAGGGCGCCGGCTTCTGCGCCGGCAGATATACCTGTGTCAACCATGCCCAGCCGAGAGGGCTGGCAAGATTATATTGTCCGGAAACCAAAAGTTGTACGCGCATTTCAATTTCCGTCATATTGGCTTTACGGCACAAGTTTAGCCAATCTTGAACAGAATTGACTGTCTTGTGATGTTTCTCAATATCCTCCTCCATCTCCTCCACCTGTCGCCGACAAATGACAGTAAGACTTTCTGATGAATTCATTATTTTCCCCTCTACTATTAAATAGGCAAATTTTTAGTAATAATCTCTACTAATCCTCTTTTTTATCACGAAACCCAAATAACCCTCGTCCCACCTCCGTATGATTTTCCATTATTGAGAATTATGTGAACTTGATGAGGAGTTTTTTTAACTCCAATACAAAGCCTCGAAACTTCGCGTTCATTTTCTTCAATTTCGCATTTTCTCTCTGCTTCTGTCTGAATAACAACCATCCGTCCGAGCAAAAATTCAACGGGAAAATCTTTCACTTTTTTGTCTATTTTTTTAAAAATAACATCTTTTGTTTCTTCCACAATAATGCCCTCCAACATTAAATTTTAAAAAATAAAAAGAACTCACTAATTCCAAATTAGCAAGTTTCGAAATCAAAGTCAATAGGAAATTTTAAAATTTCTCCACCTCTTTTATAAATTCATCCAGCAAATCTTTTTCGTCAACTTTTTTAAGAAGTTTTCCATGTTTCATAATTAGACCAACACCCTTTCCTCCAACAATTGCCAAATCTGCTTCTTGTGCCTCACCTGGACCATTTACTACACAACCCATTACCGCTACCCGAATATCTTTATCAATTCCCGCCAATTTTTCTTCCACTTTTTCCGCCAAAGAAATCAAATCAATTTCCGTTCGTCCGCAGGTCGGACAACTGGTTACAGCAATTCCTTTTTTTCGCAAACCGAGCGACTTTAAAATTTCCCACGCCACTTTTATTTCTTCTACCGGATCAGCAGTTAAAGAAACTCGCATTGTATCACCAATTCCATCGTACAATAAAACCCCCAGTCCAACCGACGACAAAATTGTTCCACGAAAAACCGTTCCTGCTTCCGTTATTCCAATATGTTGTGGGTAATCAACTTTTTGCGATAATAACCGATGTGCTTCAATAGTGCGATGAATATCCGAGGCTTTCATCGAAATAGCAATATCATAAAAATTATTTTTTTCCAAAATTTCTATATGTCGCATCGCCGATTCTACCATTCCTTCCGCCGTCGCTTTTCCATTATACTTTTTCAAAATATCTTTCTCCAACGAGCCAGCATTAACTCCAATTCTAATCGGAATTTTTTTCTTCTTACATTCTTTAACCAACATCGCAACTTTTTCTTCTGAACCAATATTACCAGGATTGATTCGTAATTTATCCACCCCTTGTCTTATCGCCTCCATTGCCGTATCGGCGGAAAAATGAATATCAGCCACTAAAGGAATGTTTATTTGCGGTTTTATTTTGCCAACTGCTTTCGCCGCTTTCAAATCCGGCACGGTTACGCGAATTATTTCACAACCGGCCTGCGTAAGCTTGCGAATTTGCGCCACCGTTGCTTCCACATCACGCGTATCCGTATTACACATTGACTGTATAGCAATCGGTGCATCACCACCAACATACACATCACCGATTTTTATTTTTCTAGTCTTTTTTCTTTTAATCATATAATTAATTTTAAATTTATTTAATAATATATCGAAATTATCATTATCTCCAAATTTTATCTACATTATTTTTAAATTTTTCAAAAACTTTCGGACCTTGTGGTTCTGGTAAAAAAATTAACGCTTGATCATCCGCTTCAATAAGACTACCAATTTTCCCAGTATTTGGATTATTTTTAATTTTTTCACTTTCAATCTTTTTTAAATATTTTTCCAACCAATCAAAATCAATTATTTTTTCAAAAATTCCTCTTATCGTTTTCGTAAAATAATTATCACCAATAGCTTTCCGATATTTATTTTCCGTCAAATAATAATTTGGTTTATATCTTTTAATCCAACTATTTTTCAGTTGAAATTTTTTAAAATAATCCCCCGCGTCAAAAATCGGAATTCCAAAAAGATATTCATTGGCAGAAAAAAGATCTTTGTTTCTAATTTCTAAAGAATTTGTAGTGATAAAATAATTAAGACAAATTCTGTTCCTTGTTTTATTGCCATATCTCCTTTTACCCAATAGATGCGACATTGCCGTTATTACTGTTCTGCCAATCCAAATTCTTCCTGTCTGCAAAACAACCAGAACATCCCAATCACTTTTTGGCTGAGCATTTTTCATTGCCAGACGACCAGTTACTAAAACCATTCTCATAAAAGGAACTACTCTCAATAACGAAACCAATCTACGCAATCTTTTTATTTTTGCAACAGACCATTTGTCTTTTTTAATTCTCTCGTCAACCAAGCCTTCTCGTCCCTTTAAAAAATAAAATCCTCGTTTATTTTTTATAAAAGCGTTTAAATTATTATTAGTTTTTAATTCTTTTAAGATATTTTGTAAAGAATAATTTGAATTATCTTCATCGCCGTTGTCAACACCGCTATCCTTTTCTCTTCTGATTTTATTTATTCCCCTATCTTCATTTTCATTACTATCACTCCCCGTCTGTGTGAGATATTTCCAAATTTCAAAAAGCGTCAACGGATAATCCAACGCATCATAATAACAAACCGTATTTAATATATTTTTAGAAATATTATTTGACATATATCCTAGCGACCAGGTCGCTATAAAAATAAAAAGTGGTCAAATGTCTTTTCCTACCAAGAGTCTTTTGTCCTCTTCAATCTACAAAAATTTTCCAGTGGGGCTAGTTTTGCATTTTGCTAGTTCTTCGGGGGAACCTTCAAAAACTATTTTCCCACCAGCTTTCCCACCATCCGGACCAAGTTCAATGACCCAGTCAGCACTCTTAATCACATCAGAATTGTGCTCCACAATTAAGACAGAATTACCCTTTTCTACCAAGGCATCACAAACCTTTAACAATTTTCGAATATCATCAAAATGCAAACCAACCGTCGGCTCATCCAAAATATACATAGTTTTTCCTGTCGATTTTCTTGCCAACTCGGTCGCCAATTTAATTCTTTGTGCTTCTCCTCCGGATAAATCAACAGCACTCTGCCCCAACTTAAGATAGCCGAGTCCAACCTCTTCCATCGTTTTCAGTTTTTCAAAAATCAAAGTATTTTTTTTAAAAAATCTAAGTGCATAACTAACACTCATCTGTAAAACTCCTGCAATATTTACACCTTGATATTCAACCTCCAAGGTTTTTTTATTATAACGAGTTCCATTGCAAGCCTCACATTCCACATACATATCTGGCAATAAATGCATTTCTATTTTCTTCTTACCTTCCCCCTGACAAACTTCGCAACGACCGCCTTTCATATTAAAACTAAATCTGCCAGCAGTGTATTTTCTATTTTTAGCCTCTTCCGTTTCCGCAAACAAATTCCTAATATGCGAAAAAACACCGGTATAAGTTGCAGCATTGGAACGAGGAGTTTTGCCAATCGGAGCTTGCGTCACATTAATAACTTTGTTTATTTTATCTAGCCCCTTAACTTCTTTATGTTTTCCTGGGTTAACTTTAGTATTATAAAAATATCTACTGAAAACACGCGCTAAAATATCATTGACCAGCGTTGACTTTCCTGAGCCAGACACTCCGCAAATAACAGTCATTTTTTCCAATGGAATTTTTACCGTTATGTTTTGCAAATTATGTTCAGTTGCTCCGATAACTTCCAAAAAGTTTTCACCTTTTCCTCGTTTCCTCGTTTTATCAAAAACTTTTTTCTCACCTTTCAAATATTTGGCGGTATTACTTCTTTTGTTTTTTAGCATTTGCGAAACAGTCCCACTGAACATCACTTCTCCGCCCTCGTCCCCAGCACCTTTTCCCATATCAATTACCCAATCGGCAGTTTTTATAAAATCACGATCGTGTTCGACAACCAACAAAGAGTTTTCACCGTCTCGCAAAGATTTAATCGTTTCTATCAATCTCTTATTATCACGACTATGTAATCCGATAGAAGGCTCATCTAAAACATAAATTATCCCGGTTAATTTTGATTTTATTTGTGTCGCTAATCTAATGCGTTGAGCTTCTCCTCCGGAAATCGTCTGCGTTCCGCGAGATAAACTAAGATAACCAAGTCCAACATTTTCCAAAATTTTTAATCGGTCAAAAATTTCTTTTGTTAAAGATTTAACAACTTTATCATATTGAGCATCTTCCTTTTTTTTGAAAAAATTTTTCAAATATTCTAATAAAGAAAGGATATCCATTTCAACCCAATCACTTATCGACCGATCATCAATTAAAACACTTAAATATTCCGGCTTCAATCGCCTACCTTGACAGACGGGACATTTCTCCGCTGTCATATATTTCTCAACTTCACTGCGAATATGCTCCGAATTTGTATTTTTATATCGTTTTTCCAAACTATTTATTACCCCAACAAAATCTCCACTATTGTTTTTATTTCCGTATAAAATAACATTCATCTTTTTTTCCGCTATTTTTTTAACGGGAACACTCATAGAAAATCTAATTTCTCTAGAAAGTTTTTTCAATTTTTGCATTGCCTGGTCACTACCGTTTCGGCCACCAACACTTCCCCAGGGTCTAATGGCACCTTCCTCTAACGATAAATTTTTATTAGGAATAACTAAATCTAAATTTACTTTCATTTTCACACCCAGCCCAGAACATCCCTTACAAGCTCCTTCCGGATTATTAAATGAAAAATGTCTCGCCGTTATATCTTTTACTTTTATACCGCAATCATTGCAAACAAAATCTCTATTATAAGCAACTATTTTTTCATTGTCTATCAAAATTTTCATTGAACCACTGCCGACTTTCATTGCTGTTTCAATTGAGTCCAAAATTCTTTCCTCGTCAAAATTTTTAAAATTTAACATAATCCTATCAACAACCACACTCACTTCATAATCATTATATTCTTTTTCAACAAAAGTAACTGCATCATTTACTGTCATAATTTTTTCTCCCAGGTATACTCGGGCGTAACCAAGCTGACTGATTCGCTTCAAAGATTCAAAAACATTTTCACCCCGTTTACCATAGCTTGCCATGATAACCAAATTTATTTTATCAGGAAGGACCTTAATATCTTTTAGAATTTCAGTATTACTTTTCTTATTCATCATTGTTCCACATTCTGGACAATGTAATTGACCAGCATGAGCAAATAATATTCTTAAATAATCATAAATCTCAGTCAAAGTCCCCACAGTCGAGCGTGGACTTCTAACGACACTTTTTTGATCAATAGAAATTGGTGGATTTAAATTTTCGATATCATCGACATCTGGACGAGACGAAACATTTAAGACACTGCGTGCATAGGAAGACATTCCTTCCATATATCGACGATTTCCTTCGGCAAAAATCGTATCGAAAGCCAATGAAGACTTTCCCGACCCCGAAAGACCTGTTATTACCACAAATTTATTTTTCGGAACATCGACATTGATATTTTTCAAATTATTAACTCTCGCTCCTCTAACTAAAATACAATTTCGCTTATTTTTGTTTATCATTTTTTTGAAAAGTTTTAAAAAGTGATTATCTAATTAAAAAGTCTACCACACATTATATCTTCTGTAAATAAAAAGGTCCTTAACTTCAACAATTAATTGCAACACTTTAAATAAACATTACACTATGTAAGTAATAAGTTAAGTAATAATTAGTTTAATATTTCATAGAAGAGAAAAAAGAATCTTTCTGCATTGTAAATATAATTATCCTGTAATATAACTACTTTGCGAGGACTGTCATCGCAAAGTTAATGTTAATTTACTTTTCTGAAAAGAATGTTTGTTAATAGCATTATGTCAAATGATTTATTATTATGTATTTTTCTCGTCTACCGACAGACAGAAAAAACATCTTAAGAATATGAAAATAATCTGGTAAGTAATGTATTACGTAATACATTACGTAATACATTGCTTCATAGTTTTCATATTAATCTACATACCGACTTTTATAATTAACTATCTAAACAAAAATCATCCCATCAATCCAATATTCTAATGGAGGATAAAAAATTTTGTTTGAGATTTGATTTAGATTTTCCAAGATATTGGTATTAAACTTAAATAGTTAATAATCTGTTGCTTTCCATTTATCCCCAATATAAATTGTTTGGAAACTATTTATATGCTAGTATTATTTCTGTTGTTTTAAAAAATATAAAATAAAAAAATATGAAAGACATCCAAAAGATTTTTGATGATATTCAAGAATTAAAAAAAGAACGCCGTGAACTAAATAAAGAATACAAGTACTTAATTGATAATGACGATAAGTATGGTGAACTTGTTGATAAATTGAAAGTTCTTCGTGAAAAAAAGAAAGCTATTGAAGATGCCAATAAGCCACCGCGCCTTGAAGAGATTAAAGATGAAATTTCTGACGCCAGCCAAATGATTTCTGATGTTGCTATCGCAACACTAATGAATGGTGAAAGTATTTCTTTGAAAGATAAATATGATACAGAATATGAACCTATTTATAAAGTTAGTTTCAAGAAAATAAAATAATTTAAAAGATGTATATTTAAATATACATCAAATCTTAAGACTTTTTTTAGAAACAGTGGCATTTTTAATAGCTGACTTTTCTTCGTCAGTAAGAGGATATTCAAAACACTTACTTTTTATAATCGGCTTACTGAATAATCGCGTCCCTTCTCTTGTATGAAGTGAAGAGATTACCACGCCAGAACTATCTCCATCCAAAAAAGCAACTACGAAGCTTTGGTTTCCACCCATATCACCGAGAGGATTATATCGAATCACTCCAATTTTGTGAATTCCTTTAAAAGCTATTTTATAAATTTTTTCATAGGCATCAAATAATTCTTTGATGTCTTTTTTATTTTTTTCGATTTGTTCTTTTTGTCCAATTATTATTTTTTCCAAATCTTTACCATTCTTACCAGAAAAAAAATCTTCTGCTTTTTTGTTTATCTTTTTGATTTTCAAAAAAATAAATATATTACTAAAAATTAATACTCCTATAAAGAATACCATTCCTACAAATGGATAAAATAAATTGTTTTGGCTAATATTCATAATATTATTTTAAACTTGTTAGACTTAATGAATGTAACTCTTTTTTATTATTTTCGCCCTGAGCGATATTCGTAAAAAATAAATTGTCTTTTTGCGTAGTATAAATCACTTTAGGGTGTTCATCTTTAGTTTTTATTATGTCATAAATATTGCGATGCGACCGACGATCAATTTCAACCATCTTAATAGAACCACCAACTGTAAAAATAATATGCTCATAATCACGAAACCACTCAACATTTTGAATGTCTTGATAAAATCTAACTATATTAATCAAATCTCCCGCATCTCTAATCGGCTGAGTTTCCCATTTTTGCAAGAAATAAACGAGAATTTCTTTTTTATTCCAAAAAACCATTTTTTTGCCATCATTAGAAAAGTGCAAACCTAAGACATCTTCACCAATTTTATTCATACTTTCACCTTTTTCATCACTATTATTATATAGATACAAATTTCCCTCTTGATCAATAATAGCAATTTTTTTTTCGTCATAAGCAATCATTCTAAGCTTATTTCCAGTTTTAACACTGATACTTTGCGTAGTAATTTGCTCTGCGTCACTATTACCTTTAATTGATTTTTTATAAATTATACCGTTATCCTTGGACAAATAAAATAAATCTTGACCAGATAAATCATAGCCCACAACATTTTTAACAATTAAACTATTGCTATCTTTTTTTAATAAATCATCCTTAAAAATATTTTCTTGAAAAATATATAACACGACATTTTTTTCTTTAGAGCTCCAACGAACCATTTCCAAGTTTTGTTTTCCCAGCCTTTCGTTTAGATTAAAACTTTCTTTACTTCCAATATTGATAATAAAATAAGTTTTATTGCCATCTCTCCATAAGGGAACACTAAGTCTCCCCTCTTTCGGAGACCATTCAATATTCTCCTTTTCTTTATCAGAAAACTTATAGCCAACAAATGGAAAACTATATTCCACTTTCTCCTTTTTAATATCAAGAATTTTAACCACTGCTCCATCATTAGTATTTTCAACCAAAGCAATTTTTTTGTTATCAGGAGAAATGAAAAAACTATTTAAAGAACCAACTAGATATGCTGTTTCTGTATAATGTTTTTTAACCAAAAAAATATTCCAAAATTCAGTAGACAACCCACTATGAATATGTACCTTCTTAAACCACGAATAATATCCTGGTGCTTCCACTTTTAAAGAATATTTTCCTGGAGTCAGCCCATCAATATGATACGAGTAATTTAAAAAATTAATTACTCCTTTGGATATTTGTTTATTATCGATAAAAACATTTACTTCTCGAGGTGTTGGTTTTATTGTTACAGAGCCGGAATAAACAAATATTCCCCTCTCCATACTAAAACGATAACCAATTGTATGAAACACTACCAACGGTGCGGTAATAAAAAAAGATATTACCAGCGTCCAAAAAAATATTCTTTTAACTCTAGCCTCAGTCATTTAGTTGAATTTTATTTATATTACTGTTAATCTATAAACATCACACTATACTGTAAATATAAATTATTCAAACGATTTTGTCTACTAAAATATTATGATTATTCTTGGAATTGAAACATCTTGTGATGATACTGGAGTATCAGTTTTAAAAGTTGACAACGCCGAAAAGTTCAAAGTACTCTCTGGCGAAATTTCATCACAAATTAAATTACACGCCAAATGGGGAGGCGTTGTTCCAAATTTGGCAGCCAGAGAACATTCTAAAAATATTATTCCAGTTTTAAAAAAATCTTTACAAACAGCAAATATTGAACCACGCGATATTGATTTGATTACCGTTACAGAGGGTCCGGGACTTATTCCCGCACTTTTGGTCGGTACTAACTTCGCTAAAACATTATCTTATCTTTGGCAAAAACCTCTTTTGGGAATTCATCATATCGAAGGACATATCTATGCTAATTTTATTGAAAATAAAATTAGCCCATCGCAAATATTAAGTTCTAAAATAAAATTTCCACTTTTATGTTTAGTAGTTTCTGGCGGACACACACAATTAATTTTAATGACCGACCATTTACAATACGAGATTGTCGGCGAAACTCAAGATGATGCCGTTGGCGAAGCTTTTGACAAAGTCGCTCGCATTCTGGATTTAGGCTATCCTGGCGGACCAATTATTTCGCAAAAAGCAAATGAATGGAACCAACAAAAAGAAAAAACCACACTAACTACTGAACGTCATTCACTAGTCAAGGGACAAGATATTAATTTCCCTCGCCCTATGCTAAATTCTCCCAATTTTAATTTTTCATTTTCTGGATTAAAAACTGCTGTTTTATATGAAGTTAAAAATCTCAAAGAAAATTTATCTACTAACGAGTTTAAAAAATTGATACCGCAAATATGCTACGAATTTCAACAAGCTTGCATTGATGTTTTAATTCATAAAACAATGCTGTCCGCTAAAAAATATAATCCAAAAACAATAATGCTTGCTGGCGGAGTTTCTGCCAATAAGGAACTGCGCCAACAATTAAAAGAAAGCATAAAAAATAATCTGCAAAATACCGGATACAAAATACCTGATACAAAATATACTGCCGACAATGCTACAATGATTGCCGTTGCTGGTTATTTTCGTTGGAGAAAAATGACTAACTTAAAGAAAAAAAATGCTTTACAAAATTGGCGAACTCTCCAAGCAAACGCCGGACTAAAAATTACTAACTAATTATGTTATAATTTAATTAAGAATATAATTATAATTTAAAATATATGAAAGAAAATAAAATATTTTTAAATACTTGTGTCGGTCCGAATTGTCCGGAAGAAAATAAAGTTATTTTAGAACAGGATGGTAAACAAATAGAAAAGCCTGTCCATGGCTGTTCGGAATATATTGATGGAAAATTAACAGAAAAAAAGAAATGCTCGGATTGTAAACATATTGAATCAACGGAATGTCCGAAAGACCATCCTGAAACTGAAATTTCAGATGGCTATTGTGAACCATGTGCCGAAGAAAAGGAAAAAGAAATTAGAAAATTTTTTGCAGAGAAAAAAGACTAATTTCCGAAAAATAATACTCCAACATATATAATACATTCATTCTATTGAATACCTAATTACTATCAATTTATATTTCACGATATTTACTTCACAAAAAAATTATGTCAAAATCATCCAAACAATATGAACCGCGAAAAACAGAAGATGAAATTTATAAAAAATGGGAAAACTCCGGTTATTTCAATCCTGATAATTTAGATTTATCCGAAGATGCTCCGACTTACACTATCGTTTTACCTCCACCGAATATTACCGATAAACTTCATCTTGGACATTCTTCAATGCTGGCGATTGAGGATTTGTTAATTCGTTTTCATCGAATGAAAGGATATCGCACGCTTTGGCTTCCAGGAACGGATCACGCAGCAATTGCCACGCAAAATGTTGTGGAAAAAAAACTTCTCAAAGAAACTGGAAAAACTAGGCACGATTTAGGTCGAGAAAAATTTTTGGAAGAAGTTTGGAAATTTTTAAAAGGAACTCAAAGCACCATCCTAAAGCAAACTCGCAAGATGGGCGCCAGCTTGGATTGGTCGCGTGAAGCTTTTACATTGGACGAACCGCGACAAAAAGCAGTTACCCAAATGTTTGTTAATATGTATGAAGCAGGTGTAATTTACCAAGGCGAAAGAATTGTCAATTGGTGTCCGCGTTGTCATTCCACTTTAGCAGATGACGAAGTTGAGCACACTAAACAAAAAGCTAAATTTTACACTTTTAAATATTGGCAAGATTTTCCAATTGCCATCTCCACCACTCGCCCAGAAACAAAGATTGGCGATACAGCGGTAGCAGTTAATCCGAAAGATAAACGTTATAAAAAATTTATCGGACAGGAGTTTGCTGGAGAATTTTGTGGAATTCCTTTAAAAATTAAAATTATCGCCGACCGAGAGGTTGATATGGATTTTGGCACCGGAGCTTTGGGTGTAACACCAGCGCACTCAATGGTCGATTGGAAAATGGCGGAAGAAAATAATTTGAAAATTAAAAAAGTTATTAATGAGGATGGAAATATTCATCAAGGCTTCGGAGAATTTTCCGGATTACCAGCCAAAAAAGCCGGACAATTGGTTATTAAAAAATTGCAAGAAAATAATCTTATTGAAAAAGAACTTGAAATTGAAAACAATCTCTCCACCTGCTATCGTTGCGACACAGCAATTGAACCTTTGCCATCTAAGCAGTGGTTTGTCAGTGTTGATAAAAAATTAGAGCGATTAGGTGACAAATCTTTAAAAGAAAAAGCGATTGAAGTTGCAAAAAATAAAGAGATTAGTTTTATTCCTGACCGTTTTGAAAAGCGTTATATAAATTGGATGGAGAATTTGCATGATTGGTGCATCTCTCGTCAAATTTGGTTTGGTCATCGTATTCCGGTTTGGTATAAGAAAGTGAAAAATAAAAAACAGGAAATAAAAAACAGGGAGATTTATGTTGGAGTTAATCCGCCAAAAGATATTGAAAATTGGGAGCAAGATTCGGATGTTTTAGATACTTGGTTCAGCTCGGGAATGTGGACATTTTCAACATTAGGTTGGCCGAATACTTTTCAAAACGGTAAAAAATCTGGTGATTTAGATAAATTTCATCCGACTCAAGTTTTAGAAACCGGTTATGAAATTTTAACTCTCTGGGTTTCCCGAATGATTATGATGAGCCTTTTTGCCATTGGTGAAATTCCTTTTGAAAATGTATATTTACACGGAATGGTTTTAGACGAAAAGGGTAAAAAAATGAGCAAATCAAAAGGTAACGGAATTAATCCATTAGATGTAATTGAAAAATTTGGTACAGATGCTGTGCGATTATCTTTATTAATTGGCAATACGCCTGGCAATGATTTGAGAGTTGGTGAGGAAAAAATCGAAGGTTATCGAAATTTCATTAATAAACTTTGGAATATCAACAAATATATAACAAACAATATGGAGGCAAGGCCTCCATATTCTCGTGATATTGATATTAATTTAACTTTAACTTTAGCTGATAAATGGATTTTAGATAAAATGAAAAATTTGATTGGAGAAGTGAACTCAGACATTCAAAACTATCGCTTTTCACAGGCTGGTGAAAAGTTATATGATTTTACTTGGCGAGATTTTGCTGACTGGTATTTAGAGATAAGTAAATTTGAAGAAAATAAGATTGAAAAAAATATTGTTTTACAAACAGTTTTAGATGATTTATTAAAACTTTGGCATCCTTTTATCCCATTCATCACAGAAACCATTTGGCAAGAAAACAAAAACACTAAGAGCGAATTGTTGATGATATCAGAATTTCCAAAAAGTAAAAGTTATGCAAAAATTTTAAACGGATGGTCTGATGAAAGTAAAAACGATTTTGATAAAATTCAAAAAATTATTACAGCTATTCGCAACGCTCGAGCAGAAAATAAAATTGAACCGACACAAAAAATTCAAGCGGTAATTTATGCTGGAAACAAAATAGATTTATTACGCAAGACAAAAGTTTTGCTAGAAAGTTTGCGTACCGGAATTAGCGAATTAGAAATTAAAAAAACAGGCGAAAAAATTCCCGATGCCATTTATATTAAAGAAGGCGGAATTGAAATTTATTTACTTGGCGGAATTGATAAAGAAGAGGAAAAATTAAGAATTGGAAAAGAAATTGAAAACCTGACAAAATATATTTCCGGTTTAGAAAATAAACTATCTAATAAATCGTTTACTGAAAAAGCTCCAGTAAATATTGTTGCCGAAGAAAGAAAGAAATTTCGAGAAGCTCAATCTAAAAAAACAGAATTAGAGTTACATCTGAAAAAACTAAACTAGCTACCACAGGATAACCTGCCCAGCCTTGTGTCTATCCGGCGTTATAAGATTATTCTTATTTTCTCTGAAATCTTAAAAATCAATTCTTAATTCATACTTCATAATTCATAGCACAATATGCCAGTCTATATTCAATTATTTTTTTGGGGGATAATTACCGCCGGTATGGCTCTAGTTGGTCAACTTATTTTAATTATTATAATTTACAATAATATTGATTTAAATAAACTAGCAATCGCTTCCCTACTTTTTCTGGCGTTCTTTGTTTTAATAGAAGAATTGTTAAAATATTTCATCATAATTAAAAAAATCCTTCTATTTGATAATCGTAAAAACAAAATTATTATAAATTCATGGATTGCTGGAATGGGATTTTCAACCGTTGAGATGTTTATAATTTATCAGAAAAAAATTATAAACGATATTACGCTTAATGGATTTGACTTAGTTGGAATTATTCTACTACATATTCTCACTTTTGGATTTTTAGGCTATAGATTGGCAATTAAAAAATCTATTAGTATAGACATATTTGCCATTGCTTTTGTTTTTACCCTACATTTTATCTACAATTTTTCAACTTTATATCTGCCGAACAGCCCTAGTATCGCCATTAAAGCCACTATTATTACGATTTTATTAATAAGTAATATTTTTGCACTATTTATTGTTAATAAAAAACTTGCTCAAGAGTAATAAGTCCTTTATAATAAAAGTATAAATAAAAAAAATTAATATGAATTATATTCAGCTATAAAATGAATGTAACTTGTATTATAAATTTGCATATGACAAAACAAAAAAAATCATTTATGGAAAAATTAATAGGATCTAAAAAAGAAGATGAAAGTACTAGTATTAACCTTAATACTGAACCGCGAACGATGAATATTTCTTCCGATGACGAAACGGAGAATATTTCCGTTCCCCAATCTAATTCAACTGAACAATTTAATGACACTTCTAATGATGATGAATGGAGTGCTTCAACTGATAATGAAGAAACTGGCGAAGGTCAACTAACTATAGATGTTTACCAAACCGATGATGATATCATTATCAAATCAACTATTGCCGGTGTTAATCCTGAAGACTTAGATGTGGCTATTAACAATGATATGATAACCATAAAAGGTGAACGAAAATTTGAAGATGAAGTAAATGAAGAAAATTTTTATTATCAAGAATGTTATTGGGGAACTTTTTCCCGTTCAGTTGTTCTACCAGTTGATGTTATTGCAGAAAAAATAGAAGCTTCTCTGAAAAATGGAATTCTTACTATCAAACTTCCCAAAGCTGATACCAATAGAACTAAAAAAATTAAAGTTCGCGGATTTTAAATTTACACATTAGACTTTTTCAAAAAACCGCCCATAAAAGGCGGTTTTTATTTTAAAATATAAAACTATATATCATCATATCATTTATTCCAAATTAAAAATTTCAAATTTCTACGCACATTCTTAATTTAATAGCTAAATTTAATTTTAGTGTTACATAAATTTTTTATATATAATAGTTATCAGATTATGTATAAAATTAAATTTTATCTAAAAAATTTCCAAATAAAAAAAACCGGCGGGTTTCGTAACTTCCGAAACCTGCCGGCTAGAATAAGAACTTGAACACTTATTATCGAGCAGAAGCTATGTCCGCATAAATCGCGGTAATAACCTCATGCCTAGTTTTTCCTCCTTTGGGCTCTCTTATTGGTCGCCCGATAATAAAACCTCTAACTCCATTGCGATAAGCCTCGCCTGGAGTCATGGTTCTTTTTTGGTCATCGGGCGGATCCCATGGCT
>LSNR01000019.1 GCA_003056165.1 Parcubacteria group bacterium M6-OD1-3
AGGAACAACTTCAACAACTCTATCAATAACAACAAACGAAAACTCAACTTGTAAATACACTACAACAGCAAATACACCCTATAACAGTATAACTTCTAATCCACCAACTAGCGGAACTTTCACAACTACAGGAACAACAACTCATTCAACCACAATCACAGGACTAACTAATGGAAGTTCATATAACTATTACCTAAGATGCAGTGATACAACAGGAAATGTTAATACCACAGATACAACAATAACTTTCTCCATAAGCAACCAAACTTACAATCTATCAAACTTTACCTCCCTAGTAACTAACTGGCTAGGAATAGGAGACAGTAATTCTGATATTAATAATGATGGAGTTGTTAATACCAGAGATCTGGGGATTATGATGAGTAGTTGGGGTGAGTAGCATAGAGCATAAAATATGGAGCATAAAACATAGAATGTAAAACATAAATTATAAAACAAAAAGTATAAAACATAGCTGAGTAAAGCGAAGTCCGTCCGCCTAGGCGGATGTAAATATTCTTGGTGGAAGCAGATTAGGGATAAGAAGATTGATGAGAAATAGAAATAATTTGACAAAAATCACTGAATTTGCTAAAATATAGACAGTTAATTAGCTGAATTTATACTAATATGTCTAATAATGATATTTTTAGAAATGCTTTAGGACAATTAAAGGAAAAATTATCTCCGGAAACAGTGGTGGTTTTGTATGGGCCAAGACGAACTGGTAAAACTTTTTTGCTTAAAAAAATAGCAAAAGATTTAATAAAGAAAGAAGAAATCTTATTTGTAAATGGTGAATTTTTTGAGACGCAAAGATGGTTATCATCGCAAAATCCAAAATTGATGAAACAGTATATTGGAAATGCTAATATTTTTATTGTTGATGAAGCGCAAAAAGTTCCCAATATAGGACAGAATTTAAAATTATTAGTTGATACTTATCCAAAATTGAAAATAATTGCCAGTGGTTCAGCTTCTTTTGACTTAGCTAAGCAAGTCGGAGAGCCGTTAACTGGTCGCAAAAAAACAGTTAGTCTATTTCCTATATCGGTGTCGGAAGTAATAGAGACTTACGGCAGAGAATACTATGAGTCTCTTTTTGAAGAAAATTTAATATTTGGTTTTTATCCAAAATTATTTTCTTTAAAATCTCGGCAAGAAAAAAAGGAATATTTAGAAGAATTGACAAATGCTTATCTTTTTAAAGATATATTGGAAATGGATGGAATTCGTAATTCTAAAAAAATTAAAGATTTACTGCGATTGTTAGCTTTTCAAATCGGCAAAGAAGTTTCTTTGCAGGAATTGGGAAGTTCTCTCGATTTACATAAAGACACAGTTTTCAAATACCTTGATTTATTAGAAAAATCTTTTGTAATTATTAATATTCGAGGATTTTCTCGCAATTTACGAAAAGAAGTCAATAAAACATCCCGTTATTATTTTTATGACAATGGTATCCGGAATGCTTTAATTAATAATTTTAATGATATTGGTTTACGAAATGATATTGGAGAACTATGGGAAAATTTTGTAATTATTGAAAGAATAAAAAAGCAATCCTATCAATCAATTTATTCTAATAATTATTTTTGGCGTACTTATGATCAAAAGGAAATTGACTGGGTAGAAGAGAGGGATGGGAAATTATATGGGTATGAAATTAAATGGAATGATAAAAAGAAAGTAAAAGAACCAAAGTTGTGGAAAGAAACTTATGATAATGCAGAATTTAAAGTTATAAACAAAGAAAACTATTTGGAGTTTGTGACGGATAATAATGGGGGTGAATAAAATTAACTAAGAAAGGAAAAGTTAATTAATTTCGAGGTTGAAATAATGAGAAGCTCAAGTAAAACTAAAATATAACTGAGTGAAGTCTGCTTTGTGAAGAAGATTTGTCCATTTAGGTGGATGTAAACACTTTGGGTAGAAATATAAAACAAAAAGTATAAAATATAGAATATAAAACAAAAAGCATAGAGCTAATATAAAACATTAAATCTTAAATTAATCATTTTCCCACGGCCGTGGGAAAATGATTGCCTATGAATTGTTAGATGATGAACAGAATAATAACGAAAAGTGCGGAAGAGACTAAGGAGTTGGGAATGAGAATAAAGGAAATTAAAGAGACTATAAAAAACAGAGAGGTCACTGTAGTGACTTCTATTTGATATGTAATTAAATAAATCCAAATAATTATTGTTTAAAATACATTGAAAAAATATATATAGTTGTTATAATAAACATTGAGGTAGAGTGTCGATTTTTTTTAAACTTATTTTTATGTTTGCCTTTCAGGGTGTATTTACAAAATTTGGATTGCCGAGTGGATTGGCAGGCGATTTTTCTTTTTTAATATTTTTCTTTTTAGTGAGTGTTGTTTTCGGAATGTTAATTGGACGCTTTAGATTGATAAATGTATTAATAAATGTATATATTGCTGTAGCAATTTTAACTGTAATTCCGCACGAAATTTTAAAGCCTAATTCAGTAGCGACATTATTTATTTTTATTATTTCCGTATTAATACTTACTTTAATAGATAGTCATCTTTTTGATATTCATATTTCCGGTTCCGGCGGTAGCTTTTTTTGGCGATTGTTTGTGATGAGTTTCTTTGAGGCGGGCTTGATTTTTAGTGTTTTAATTTCTTTTTGGGGGACAAAAACAATGGCAAATTATTTCTCTATGGATATCTACAATTTGTTTGCATCTGTTTATTCTAGGATTTTTTGGATGTTAGCACCATTGTTTGTTTTATTTTTTATAAATAAAAAGGAAAAATAATTGTATGAATAAAAAGCAGACACTTGAAAAATTGCAGAAAAAAATGTTAGCTTGCAAAAAGTGTCAGTTGCGAAATAGCTGTCATCAAGTTGTACCTGGTGCTGGTTCCGCTGTAGCAAAAATTATGTTTATTGGTGAAGGTCCAGGCGCTAAAGAAGATGAATTAGGAAAGCCGTTCGTTGGCGCATCGGGAAAATTTTTAGATGAAATGCTAGCGATTATCAAATTAAAAAGGGGAGATATTTATATTGCCAATATCGTTAAATGTCGTCCACCGAGTAATAGAGATCCCTTACCGGAAGAAAAAGAAATTTGTTGGAATTGGCTAGAGCAACAAATTAAAATTATTCGACCAAAACTAATCGTTACATTGGGGCGTCATTCTATGGAAAGTTTTTTGCCGGGACAAAAAATTTCTGAGTGTCACGGTAAAGCACTTCGTAGAGAAATTCCAAACTTGGGAAAGCAGGTTTTTTTTACGCTCTATCATCCTGCTGCTGCACTATATAATGGTTCAATGAGAGAAATCCTGATTAAAGATTTTAAAAAAATTCCAAAAGTATTAGAACTTGTTGAAAAAAAGTAATTCAATTCAATTATAAAAACGACCCTAAAGGTCGTTTTTATAATTTTGGATACAAATTAAAATGACGGCATTTCCATATTTCCAGATTTCATTTCTTTTTGCATTTTCTTTTGAATATTTTTCATTGCACTATTAATAGATTTGACAATATTTTTTTCCAAATCTTTTGACTCACGAGCTTGGTCGCTAACTTGAACACTTAGAATTTTCATTGAGCCGTTTACAGTTACCTTAATTCCTTTATAATCTTCGGTGGAAGTAATTCCTTCTAACATTTTTTTCATCTGGTACAATTGTTTCATTTTGTCTAACATATTTTTTAAATAAATAATTATTAAGTGTTTTAATTATAGCATTGACACAAAGAATTTTACAAGTCAAAATAAGAATAGAATTTTAAATGTTAATAATAGCTTATATCATATGAAAATTGGAATTGTGGGATTACCCAATGTTGGGAAGTCGACGCTTTTTAAAGCAATTACTAAAAATAGTGTGGATATTAACAATTATCCGTTTTGTACCATTGAACCTAACATTGGTGTGGTGGAAGTTCCTGATGAAAGATTGGATAAATTAAGCGAGATGAGTAAAAGTAAAAAAACTATTAAGGCGATAATTGAGTTTGTGGATATTGCCGGATTGGTTAAAGGTGCCTCAAAAGGTGAGGGTTTGGGAAATAAATTTTTGGCGAACATTCGTGAGGTAGATGCTATTGTTCAGGTTGTACGAGTTTTTAAAAATGATGATATAGTACATGTTCACAATAAAATTGATCCAGTTGGTGATATTGAAGTTATAAATACAGAATTAATTTTAGCGGACTTAGAAACTGTAAATAAACGAATTGAAAGATTAGAAAGGGATGTTAAAAGAAATGATAAAGAGGCAATAATTAAATTGGAAACAGTTAAAAAAATACAAAATGTATTAGAGAAAGGAAAACTTGCCAATGAAACAAAGCTAAATAATAATGATGATATTGTAAGAATGGCGGTAAAAGAGTTGACCTTACTCACGATGAAACCGTTTTTGTATGCTTATAATGTTTCAGATTTAGATGAAGTTTTAAATGAATATTTAGAAGCTAAAGAATATATTAAATTGGATATAAAAATTGAAGAAGAGTTGGGTGAAATGACAACGGAAGAAATTAGAGAACTTGGTCTTGAAACGGGACTTAATAAGCTTATTAAAAAATCTTATGAACTTCTCGAACTGATAACTTTTTTAACTACCGGAGAAGAAGAGAGTCGTGCTTGGACAATAAAGAAAAATTCTACAGCACCAATGGCGGGAAGTGCAATTCATAACGACTTTCAAAAAAAATTTGTTTGTGCTGAGGTAATTCATTGGAATGAGCTTTTAAAGTTTGGCTCAATGTCCAAAGCTAGAGAAACGGGAAAAGTAAATACCGTTGGAAAAGATTATATTGTGCAGGACGGTGATGTAATCGAATTTAAAGCAGGGTAAAAATTTTCTTATCCCTTATCCATTTTAGTTTACTTATCATATTTGTAAAAATCTGTTAAAATGAAAATATAAGACTAGAATTCATGTATCATAAAAAAACTGGTAAAGATAATAATAAAAAAAGATCCTGGGGGAAAATTATTTTCAGAATAGTTGTTTCCCTTTTCGTGCTGGGAGTTATTTCCGTAATTGGTGTGTTTGCTTATTTTGCCAAAGATTTACCAAATCCGAATAAAGTTAATAAACGAGTAATAGCACAATCTACAAAAATTTATGATCGCACCGGACAGCATTTACTTTACGAAATTCATGGAGAAGAAAAAAGAACACTCATTCCATTTAATCAAATGGGAGACAATATAAAAAATGCCACGATTGTTTTGGAGGATAAAGATTTCTACTATCATCACGGAATAAAACTGACATCCATTATGAGGGCAATGCTAAAAGATGTTCTTAAGCGAGGAGCGGCACAAGGAGGTTCGACTATTACACAACAACTTGTTAAAAATTCAATATTAACCAGAGAGCGGACGATGAGCAGAAAAATTAAGGAAGTAATATTGTCATTTGAAATTGAGCAAAAATTTTCCAAAGATGAAATTTTGAAAATGTATCTAAATGAAATTCCTTATGGTTCAAATGCTTACGGAATTGAAGCAGCTGCAAAAACTTTTTTTGGAAAATCTGCTAGAGATTTAACAATAGACGAAGCAGCTTTATTAGCATCACTTCCTAAAGCCCCAACTTACTATTCTCCATTTGGTTCTCATCGAGATAGATTGAAATCTCGGCAAGAAATGGCTATAAATAGTTTGGCGGAACTTGGCTATATCTCTAAAGAAGAAGCAGAGAATGCTAAACAGATTGATATCTTTAAGAAAATAGTTGTTCGTCAAGAAAATATGCAAGCTCCACACTTTGTAATGTATGTTAAGGAATATTTAGATAATAAATATGGTGAGCAAGAAATGAAAGAAGGCGGACTAAGTGTTTATACTACATTGGATTGGGATAAGCAACAAATTGCTGAAAAAGTTGTTAAAGAAGGTGCGGAGAAAAATTTAAAAAAATGGAACGCAGAGAACGCTGCTTTAGTGGCGATTGACGCAAAGACTGGACAAATTTTAGCAATGGTTGGAAGCAAAGATTACTTCGACAAATCAATTGATGGACAAGTTAATGTAGCACTTAGTAGACGACAACCAGGATCTTCTTTTAAACCCTATGTTTATTTAACAGCTTTTACAAAAGGGTATTTGCCAGAGACAATTCTTTATGATGTAGAAACTGATTTTAATAAAGGTAGCGATGATGATTATATTCCACAAAACTATGATGGAAAATTTCGTGGTCCGGTTAAAATGCAAGAGGCGTTGGGAATGTCGCTAAATGTTCCAGCAGTTAAAACACTTTATCTTGTGGGAGTAAAAGATGCTATTAAAATGGCAAAAGACTTGGGGATTACCGGATTGAATTATCCAGATCGTTATGGATTGTCGCTGGTTCTTGGTGGCGGTGAGGTGAGGTTATTAGACCATACCAATGCCTTTGCAACATTGGCAGATGGTGGAATTAAGCATAACAAGACTGCTATTCTTAGAATTGAAGATAAGGATAAAAAGATAATTGAAGAATTTAAAGATAATCCAGGAGACCGAGTCGTAGAAGAAAAATATGTGGCAATGCTTGATTATATCATTTCCAATAATAAATTTCGAGCACCGGCTTTTGGGGAGCAAAATCCTTTGCGATTTGATAATCGCCAAGTTGTCGCTAAGACTGGAACGACAAATGAATTTCGTGATGGTTGGACAATGGGATACACACCATCGATTGCTGTTGGAGTTTGGGCGGGAAATAATGACAATAGTCCAATGAAACCTGGGGCAGCAGGAGCTAATGTAGCATCACCTATCTGGAGAAGTTTTATGGATAGTGTTTTAGAAAATTACAATACTGAAGAGTTTCCAAAATATGACGAAGAAGAAGTTTTAAAAGAGGTTGACAAACCCATTCTCAAGGGAGATTTAGATATCAAAAAAAAGGTTGAAGTTTGTGAAATTCCTGGTGAAAAAAATAAATGGTGTTTGGCTAGTAAATATTGTCCAAATAAAGAAAGGAAGAAGAAAACTTTTGTGGAGGCACACAATATTCTCTGGTATGTTGATAAGAAAGATCCGCGTGGAGATATTCCGAAACATCCAGAAAAGGATGCTCAGTTTAATCGCTGGGAAGAAGCTGTGCAGAAGTGGTACAAAAAGAATAAAAAGAAAAAATATATTTTAGATAGCATCCCAGAAAAAGAATGTCGAGAAAATGATTTTACAAAGTATAAGCCAGATGTTGATTTAAATGTTTCAAAACAAAACATTGCACAATTAAAAATTTCCGCTGATAGCAAAGCTGATTATGGAGTGGATAGTATCAAAATCTATGTAGATGGGCATGAAATTGGTTCAACAGGAAGTAGCTCAATCAGTCTTGTTTATGATGTTCCGGCAGAGAAAAATAATTCTACATTAAAAATTACAGCTAAGTTGAAGGATGAAAATGGAAATGAGACAGACGACAGTCAGAATGTTAATATTAGCTTTTAAAACAGTTGTGATTTAAAAAAATAGTCTAGCGATAGTTCTTCAGAATGAGAATAATTTTTTTAGAACAAAAAATTGCAAATAGTATAGTATCGTATGAAACTGTGCTATTCGTGAAAAAAATTAAAAATGAATAACAATAAAAAAAAAGATTTGGAAAGAATGTTTAGTCCGCGAGAGGTGGCGGTTGTGGGAGCGACGGAAAAAGAGGGAAAGATTGGCAATATTATTGCTCGTAATCTTTTGGGATTGGGTTATGAAGGAAAAATTTTTTTTGTTAATCCGAAACATAAAACACTTTTTAAGAAAAGAAGTTATAAATCTCTAACGGAAATTGATGATAAGATTGATTTGGCGATAATTGCCGTTCCGGCAAAATTTGTTAATCAAATTGTTGATGAAGCGAAAAATAAGGTGAAAAATTTTGTAGTAATTTCTGCCGGTTTTGCTGAGATGAATTTGGAGGGGAAAAAACGAGAAGAAGAATTATCAACAATGGCTGAAAAATATCAATTAAATATCTTAGGTCCAAATTGTCTGGGATTTATCAATCCGAAAATAAAATTAAACGCATCTTTTGCTAGTGATTTGCCCAAGCAAGGTGGAATTTCTTTAATCTCTCAATCGGGAGCCTTGATGGTGGCAATGATGGATAAGGCAAGACAAGAAAGTTTAAAATTTTCGCAAATTATTTCAGTTGGGAATAAAATGCAGTTGGATGAAGTCGCTTTATTAAAATATCTCGAAAGTGATCAAGACACTAAAGTGATAGCTATTTATTTAGAAGGAATAAAAAATGGTAAAGAGCTCGTGAAAACGGCGAAAAAAATTAATAAACCGATTATAATTTTGAAAGCTGGAAGAAGTGAAAAAACTTTACAAGCTATCTCTTCTCATACTGGCTCCTTAGCCGGTAGTGATGAAATTGCTTCGATAGCCTTCGCTAAAGCGGGAATTTTGCGCGTGCAAAGCTTGGAAGAATTTTTTAATACGATAAAATTTATTTCCAATTATACTGACGAGAAAGATAATATTCGCGATTTTAAAAATAGTGTGATTATTACAAATGCTGGTGGTCCGGGAGTTTTGGCAACGGATGTTTTTGCAGAAACAAGATTACAATTAGTTGATTTATCTTCGGAAACAAAAGATACTTTACAACAATTTTTGCCAATGGAAGCATCGGTGGAAAATCCAGTTGATTTATTAGGTGATGCTGATGAAAGTAGATATGAACAAGCTTTAAAGATTTTATCCAACGAAAAAGAGTTGGATACTATTTTTTGTTTATTGACTGCTCAAGACCAAACACCGACGGAAAAAATTGCTCAAGTGTTGGTTAATTTTTCTAATGAGAATGATAAAAGAGTTATTCCTATTTTTATAGGTGCCGAAAAAATCAATAAGGCTGTAAATATTTTGGAAAAAAATAATTTACCAAATTTTTCTTTTCCAAAAATGGCAATTAAGGCGGTGGATAGAATCTATAATTGGCAAGAAAAAAGGAAAGAATTGCAATTAGATGAAGCTTCCGTTTCAGAAAAAAATGTTGGTCAAGTTGAAGTTATTAGAAAGAGTCAGCAAATAATTAAAAACGCAATTAAAGAAAACAGAAAAGCATTATTGTTCGCGGAAGCGACGGAAGTAATGAAAAATTATAATATTCCAACAGTTGATTTTGTAAATTTTGTCGATAAAAAATTATGGAATAATCTTTCTACCGCTAAATTGAAATTTCCAGTAGTGTTAAAAATTGATAGCGATAAAATTTTACACAAAACAGACCGACAGGGACTAATTTTAAATATTGATAATAAAAAAGAATTACGGCAAGCTGTCAAAAAAATGTGGACTAATTTTCCAGGTGAAAAACTTTTAGCTCAGTCGATGATTGTTTCGCAATCGGAATTAATTTTGGGATTAAAAAGAGACCCTATTTTCGGAGCGACAATTGTTTTTGGTTTAGGCGGAATTTATACTGAAGTTTTTAAAATGGTTGATTTTATGTTATTGCCGTTGACAAGAAAAGAAATTAAAAGAAACATACTGCAAAGCAAAATCAATTTTCTATTCCAAAAAACTCGCGGAAAAATAATAGCGGATGTTGATGAAATGACGGATTTGATTTTTAACTTTTCTCGTTTGGCTGAAGATTTGCAACAAGTTAAAGAAATAGATATAAATCCCTTATTAATTAATAAAGAAGGTAAATTTCTGGCTGTCGATATAAAAATAATGATTTAATCTGGCACTTTAAATTTTTGGAAAACAATTTATGATTATAATTATTCACTATAATGAAATAGGACTTAAAGGTGGAAACCGTGATTGGTTTGAAAAAAAATTGGTTCAAATTATAAGAGAAAAAATGCGAAAAGATGGTTTTGTTGATTTTGAAGTGCGAAGAATTATTGGGAGAATTTTGTTGAAAATTGTGGACCAAGAATTAGGAATCAAAAAAGATTTTGAAGAGTTATTAAAAAAAACTGTTGATAAAGTTGAAGCGATATTAAAAAATACCTTTGGAATTGCAAATTTTTCTTTTGCTAAAGAGGTTTCGCAAGATATTGAAATTTTGAAGAAAGAATGTTGGAAATTATTAAAAAACAAAAAATTTAAAACTTTTCGCATTACGACACAACGGTCAAATAAAAAATTTCCAATGACTTCGGAAGAAATTAATCGGGAAATTGGCGGTTATATTTTTGAAAAATTGGAAAAGAAAAATTTAAAACCCAGTGTCAGTTTGAAAAATTCTGATATAGAATGTTTTATTGAAATAGTTAATAAAACAGCTTTTATTTTTATGAAAAAGATAAAAGGACCGAATGGAATGCCAGTGGGAACTGGCGGAAAAGCATTGGCAATGCTTTCGGGAGGTATTGATTCGCCAGTAGCTGGTTATTATGGCTTAAAAAGAGGCGTGGATGTTGATTTTATACATTTTCACTCATTACCATATACATCTACGGCTTCTAATGAAAAAGTGGAGGCATTGGCAAAAAAACTTTTAAAATTTCAACTAAAGGCTAAAATATTTATGGTACCTTTTGCGAAAATTCAGCAAGATATTGTGATGAATTGTCCGGAAAAATTGCGAGTAATAATGTATCGGCGTTTAATGTTAAAAATTGCCGAGAAAATTGCTCAAGAAAAAAAATATTTAGCACTATATAGTGGGGAATCAGTGGCACAAGTTGCCTCTCAGACTTTGGAAAATATTCTATCTACCAATGATGCTATTTCAATAACAGTTTTGCGTCCATTGTGCGGATTTGATAAAGCGGAAATTATAGAAAAGGCTCAAGAAATTGATACTTATGATATTTCCATTTTGCCTCATGAGGATTGTTGTACGCGATTTGTTCCTAAGCATCCGGAAACTCGTGCGAAATTGAAAGATGTTAGAGAGGCTGAAAAAAATCTTGATACTGAGAAAATAATTCAAGAAGCTATTGAAAAAATGGAAATTATAAAGATTTCTTAAAAAAAGATAATTTTAGCAATCGTATTTTTCAAATCTAAAATTAATTATAAATATCACATCTCAAAAATGAGTTTTAGAATTTAATCTGTTAGAAATGAATTTTATTTAGGTGGATAAAATTTATTGGTTGAATTCTATTTACTGATAGATGGAAAATATAAACTTATGAAAATTTTAGGAATTGACCCTGGAACAGCCACAACTGGTTGGGCGATTTTGGAGGAAAAAAAAGGTGAAATTATGCCGATAGCTTACGGACACATTTCTACATCTCCCGATGATTCGACTAGTATGAGATTAAAGGAGGTGGCTGATGATATTGAAAAAATAATTCAAGATTACAAACCGCAAGAGAGTGCCATAGAAGATATTTTCTTTTTTAAAAATGTTAAAACGGCTGTAAAGGTTAGCCAGTCGCGCGGAGCAATGCTTTTAACTTTGGAAAAAATGAGTGTAAAAATTTTTGAATATACTCCACTACAGGTAAAGCAAGCGATTACCGGTTATGGTCGGGCGGAAAAAATGCAGGTACAGCTTATGGTGAAAAATATTTTAAATCTTAAGCAAATTCCCAAACCGGATGATACCGCCGACGCAATTGCCATTGCCTTATGTCATTTGCAGAGTAGAAAATTGCTTAATTTATGTTGACTTTATGAGAAAAAGAGAATATTATAAAAAATCAATATTTGGTGCTATAATAAAAATATTGAAGAGGAGGTGTTTTTAATTTTTTTTAGTTAGTAAGATCGTTTTCGGATAAATTTTTTTCAATTTTTTTCAAAAGAATTTATGTGAGAATAGTTTATTTTTTCTTATGTTTAATTATTTGACAATTGATTACTTTGTTTCACAAGGTGTTCCTCAGGAAAGTATCTTGCTTATTTTAATGTTGCCAATTGTAGTAACATTGATAGCTTTTTTCCGTCAAGTTTTTGGTATCAAATCTTTTGGTATTTACACACCATCAATTACTACCTTTGCTTTCTTAGTAATGGCTGGTGAAGCTGGTTCAAAGGGAATAAAATATGGAGTAGCTATTTTTATCAGCGTTATTCTGGTTGGAATGGCAACTCGTTATATTCTTAAAAAATTTAGATTGCTGTATCTTCCTCGAGTGGCAATTACATTAAGTGTAGTGGCATTTTCGATTTTAGCGGTATTGGTTTTAGGAGGTTCAATGCAGAGGACAGGATTAGCTTCAGTTCCTATCTTCCCTCTTTTAATTATGATTACTATTGTAGAAAAATTTGTGTCTGCTCAAATTCAAAAAGGAAATAGAACAGCTTTTATTCTGGCAACAGAAACACTATTCATATCTCTGGTCGGATATTTTATTATAAGTTGGAATGTGGTAATAGTTACTGTTTTAGCTCATCCATGGATTGTATTATTAACAATTCCAATCAATATATTTTTAGGCAAATGGACAGGTTTGCGTGTTTTGGAATATTGGAGGTTTAAAGATGTTTTAAAAAAAATGTAGATAGCCTCTTTAAAATTAACAGTTAAGATTTCAAAATAATGCTTGATTATTTAAAAAATAGAAAAAAAATATTGGGAATGAATTCCCGATATTTGCAATATATTCGTCCCAACAATCTCAAAAGAGCAATTAAGATTGCAGATGATAAATTATTGAGCAAAAAAGTTTTGCAAAAAAATAAAATTCCAGTACCGAAATTAATTGCCAAAATTACCAGCCATGAGGAACTGGAAAATTTTAATTGGGACAAATTACCAAATAGTTTTGCATTAAAACCAAATAAGGGTTTAGGCGGAGCGGGAATTGTGGTTGTTTTTGGAAGAAAGAAAAATAGGGAAGATGCTTGGGTTAAAGCGGATAGAAAAATTGTGACCATAGAGGATCTCAAAAGTCATATCAGAAATATTTTAGATGGAAATTTTTCACTTTCTGGTGTTCCAGATATTGCTTTTTTTGAAGAAAGATTGACATTATTGAAGCTTTTTAAGCCATATGCTTTTAGGGGAATTCCAGATATTCGTGTAATCGTTTATAATCGAGTACCGATAATGGCTATGTTACGGTTACCTACAAAAGAATCACGAGGAAAGGCTAATCTTCAGCAGGGTGGAATTGGTGTTGGAATTGATTTGGCTACTGGCATAACGACGACAGCAGTCCAAGGGAAAAAATCAAAAATTATTGAAGATATACCTGATACGCGACTTAGTGTTTCCGGACTTAAAATTCCTTTTTGGCGAGAAATTTTAGAATTAGCAATAAGCACACAAGATGTTTCCGGCTTGGGATTTTTAGGTGCAGATGTAGCTATAGACAAAGAGCGTGGCCCAGTTTTTCTAGAGCTTAATGCGCGCGCAGGATTGTCAATTCAAATTGCTAATTTGGCTGGATTGCAAGAACGAATGGAAAGGGTGGATGGATTGAAAATTAAAACAATAAAGCGTGGTGTGAATGTGGGAATGGATTTATTTGGTGGAGATATTGAGGAAGAAGTGGAAGAAATTTCCGGTAAAAAAGTGATTGGTTTTAAAGAGACGGTAAAATTAGTTGGGCGAAATGGAAAAGAATTGGAAGTTAATGCTAAAATTGATACTGGGGCATATACTTCGTCGATAGATGAAGAATTGGCAAAAAAATTAGGATTTGAAAAAACGATGGATAAATTTAATGCTATTGGAAAAACTTATGAAGAATTAAAAGATTTGGATAGAAATGAACGGTGGCGAATATATAGAAATATTCCTAATTTAGCGTCAACAGTTATGGTTAGTTCTTCGCACGGAACAACATATCGACCAATAATAAAATTAAATTTTGTTATGGATGGACTTCCGGTGATTGCCAAGATGACGGTCATTGACCGTTCTCATTTAAAACATCAAGTAATTATCGGGCGAAGAAATTTGAGTAAATTTATGATTGATGTCAGCAAAATATAAAGATTAAATATTTAATTAAAGATTAATTTCCAAAAAGATGATTTGTGTACATATGTCTCAGTGTGCATTAAGTTGTCTATTAAAAATAGTATGAATTTTTTTTGTATTTCTACTAAAAAACAAAAAATAACTAGAGGGTTGCTAAAAAAATCAGCTGAAGAACGAGGTCTGAAATTTATCAATATTGATGTTAATAATTTTGATACTTTAGATAAAAAATATCAGAACAATGAGGGTGTTTTGTATCGAATAACCTCTGGAGAGTTGGCAAAAAACATTGAACTTTTTTTGTTGCAAAAAAATAATCTGGAAACTTTTTATAAAACTAATAAGCGAGCGTTTTTTAATGCTTTGGATATTCCATTACAAAAATTTTATAACATTTCAATGCCAAAAACAGTAACTATTCTTAGTGATAATTATGAAACATTAAAAGCAATCGTTGAAGAAGTCGGTGGATTTCCAGTTATTTTGAAAGTAACCGGTTTAAGTCATGGGGCGGGAGTAATGAAGATGAATTCTATGGAATCACTTATTTCTGTAATTGGTTTTTTAAAAAAAAACGGAGCGACAAGAATGGTTTTGCGAGAGTATATTGATTCTTATAGGCATGCTCGTTTGGTAGTGCTGGGTGATAAGGTTGTGGACAGTATTGAATATATTGTTCCAGAAAATGACTTTAGGACCAATGCTGGAAAACCGCAGGTTAAGGCGGAAAAATTTTCCGATGATTTTGAAAAAATAGCTATTGAAGCCATTAAAATTATTGACTTAGAATTTGGTGGGGTGGATATATTAATTGGAAAAGATAGTAGTCCGTATTTGGCTGAAGTTAATTTTCCCTGCTATTTTCCTAGAAATCAATTAACTACAGGTGTGGATATTTCCGGAATGATGGTTGAGTATTTAGTTGATAAATTTAATAAAAAAAATGAAAAAGACACTTAAAAATAAAATAATCTTGGAAATCAAAAAAGCCGCACAAAAAAAAGGGGTTGATTTTGAATTTATTTATCGGACATATTATTATTTAATGAAAGCTGACAAGAAGATACTGTTTACGGAAAGTATGCCTGAAACTACTAGTGCAATTAGTTATCGCTTGACTGAGAATAAATTTCTAATGAATGTGTTTTTGAAGAGATGGAGATTTCCTGTACAGGTAATGGAGCGTTATTCAAGTATAGAACAAGCAATTTCTTTTTTGAAAAAATATAAAAAAATCGTTGTTAAACCGGAGCGAGGAATGCATGGCAAAGGAATAACTGTCGGACTAACGAATGAAAAAGACTTACCTTTGGCAATTGCTTTTGCTCAAAAAAACGATGTTTATCAAAAAGTTATTTTGGAAGAGTTTAATCAGGGCGATGATTATAGAGTATTGGTTATTGGCAAGAAAAAAGTTTTTGTTTCTAAAAAAGAACCGGTTTTTGTGGTTGGAAACGGTAAAGATAAAATAATTGATCTATTGCAAAAGCGAAATAAAAATCTAATAAAGAGATATCAAGCGGAAAGAGATGATATTATGGAAAAATGT
This sequence comes from Parcubacteria group bacterium M6-OD1-3, assembly GCA_003056165.1. Taxonomy (GTDB): domain Bacteria; phylum Patescibacteriota; class Minisyncoccia; order Moranbacterales; family UBA9337; genus LSNR01. The sequence goes on from LSNR01000019.1 coordinate 15,402, forward strand.
TTGCAAGAGCAATGTTTATCTTTTTCTGATGTTCTTGAAAATGGTCAAAAAATATATTTGAAAAAAACTGCTAACATAAAAAGTGGCGGAACGCCAACTGATTATACTGATAAAATTTCTCCCAAAATTAAAAGTGTCGTAATAGAGATTGCTAATAAATTAGAAATGGATGTAGCTGGCTTTGATATAATGACTGAAGATATTTCCAGTGAAGATTTTGAAATTATTGAGATAAATGCTTATCCTGGACTGTTGTTGCATATTTATCCCGTCAAAGGAAAATCTTACAATGTTGCTGATGAAATTGTAAAGTATTTTTTCTTTTCTAATAAATTTTAAAATAGACTTCTTGTAAAACTATCGTTTACTGCAATTTATTATTTTTGGTAAAATTTATTTCAAACTTTCTTACATTAGCTAAGGCTAAAGTTTCAAAAGTTATTCAATCAATTTTACTCAAAACTAGTAAATTTCGTAACAAAGCTAGTTTTGTAAGAAATCTAATATAAATATAATGAAAAAATTGTGGATTATTACATTTGGTGAGTGTTTTAGATTAAACAGGCTTAAGGAAGCATGTGAAAAAAGAAATGTAGAGTTGGAGGTTATAAAAACCTATAATGTGCATATTACAAATAATCAAGTAATCTCTGATGGAAAAAAAATTAATTTTAAAAAAGGTGATATTGTTTGGACAATTTCCAACAATGCGGCAGCACATCACTTGATTCGTTATTTGACAGCAAGGTTTAAAAAGGAGATAAAGTTTATTTGGACAAATACTGGAGCAATAAATTATGCAGATAAATTTTATGGGAACAGTTTTTTTACTTCAATGAATATTCCAACTCCGAAAACTGTTTTTATAAACACATTTAAAGATTATAAATTAGATAATTTAGCAAAATATGTTGGGGGATTTTCTTGTGTAGTTAAGGCTAATATTGGTTCAATGGGGAATGGTGTAGAAATAGTTAGTTCAACTAGTGATGTTAAAGAATTTATTAAAAAAAAGATGGAGGCACAAGTAGATGTACCTTTTCGCAGAAGTTCTTTTATTTTGCAAGAATTTATCAAAGAGTCAGCGGGAACCGATTTTAGAGTCTTGGTTTTAAGGGGAAAAATTCTGGGTGGAATTAGGAGAAAATCTGTTAATGGCGATTTTCGTGCCAATGTTTCTTTGGGTGGTAAAGCGGAAATTGTGGAAGTGGACAAAGAGATGAAAAAAATGGCGAAGAAAATTATGAAAGAGGGAGATATTTTTTACGCCGGAATTGATTTTATAAAAAGCAAGCGCGGTTATCTCGCTTTGGAAATAAATACTTCCGCTCAATTTAAAGGGTTTGAAAAAGCCACCGGCGTAAATGTTGCTGGAAAAATAGTGGATGCGTTGATGGAGAATGTATAGATAATTATTTTTTTAAAAATTGATAAAATTATGAAAGAAGGAAGATTTGAAATAATTAAAAATCGTCGGAAAGATGTTGTTGAAAAAATATCCGATGATAAGAGAAAGGACAGAGGTTTGATTCGTCGAGAGGTTTTGAAATTGAGTCAGCGAGAAGATAATAACCTTTCTAGTAAAGAAAAACAGGAAATTATTGATAGAATGATAAGCAGACATATGGAAGTGCATCATATTGGTGAAAAAGGAAATAATACTTGCGTAGATTCGCTACATTCTCAAGTAGCGAATACCGGAGAAATTTTAAACATTTTGCGAAAAAGGGGAGATTTTGGAGATATTGATAAATCCATTATTATTGATTTGGAATCAAGAATTAATACGAAAATAATGAGGCAATTTCCGCAAAAAAGAGTATCTGAAATTGTTGAAGAAATTTTGCAAGAGGGAGAATTTAAAAACGATAAGTTGTCCAGAGTTATCTTGAAAATCAAAAAGTTATACGAAGATTACACTGGAGAATTAGCTGTAAATTCTGCAATAAAAAGTGAGAGTTCTTATTTCATTGCCAGATTTAGTAGGAGATATTTGGATGCAAATCGTCCACTTAATGCTCGTAAAATAAAAAAATATTTACGAGTGGAGTTTGGTCAGGGACAGCATTTAGCACAATATTATCTGTTGCAAAGAATTTTCAGAGAGACTCTTGGTCAAGAAAAAGAAGGAGAAGTTGAAAAACCATTTTTGCACATTTCTTTGCATGGAAAATCTGACAAGCCGGATGATGTTGGTGATGTTATGATTGCCAATGGTTTGAAAAAAGGAATGATGCCGTGTGATCCTCAAATAGCTCGTTGGTTTGAGAAAAGATTAAATGAAAAAATGAAAAGCGAAAAAATGAAAAAGAATAACGATGGTGACTATTTTTCAGCTGGAGTTTCTCGGGAAGGGCAACGATTTTGTGGAAATGTTATTCATTGTGAGCGTCGTTTTGGCAATGATTTCTTAAAGCCATTGGGAAAAAACTATCAGTTTATTCAGGTTGAAATTTCGCCAAAACTAAGAGCTCAGCATTTTGAAAAATTAAGCGAAATACTGGCGGAAATTTTAAAGGAATTTAATGAACAATTCAGAGACAAGGGGCAACTGGAAACTTTTTTGAAATCAAATAAAAGCAAGGAAGATGACATCAGATTAGAAGGAAAGTTGTATTCCAAAATTGGTTTTGATGAAAATATTTTATCCGGGAAAATTTTAATGGGTGCTAGCCATAGAATGGCATTAGATGTGAATATTGGTGACAAAGTATTAGTGGATGGAGAAGAGTTTATTGTAGACAAAATGACAAAAAACAAAATTTCTTTTAGGCAACCATTTATAGGAGGAAATAATATGGATATGGTCAACAAAAAGGTTGTTATTAAAAAAAAATAAAGCTACTAGCGTAAATGTTGCTGGAAAAATAGTGGATGCGTTGATGAAAAAATAAGAATAGTGAAAAATGTAATTATTGCAGATAATATAATTGCTTAAATTTGAATAGTTGTTTATAATTAAATTAAAATTAGTTTAAATTTTAAAAGAAAGGAGGTGTATTATTATGGAAGAGCAAAATAAAACACGAGAGGAAGAGCAGGAAGGAGTAATGGGCAATGAAGAAAAATCTCAGTCTCAATCTCAGACAAGTGAGATTAAAGCTGAAGATAATGTTGCAACCAGTGTTGGGGAAACGAAAACTCAGCCAGCTCAATCCGAAACTACACCTACAAGCGAAGTTGAGAACGGTGATGATAAGGATAAGGATATTGAAGAAAATAAATTTATTGCGTCGCTAAGTTATTTGGGAATATTGGTATTGGTACCGTTGTTAGTAAAAAAAGACAGTAAATTTTCTCAATTCCACGCTAAGCAAGGATTAGTTCTATTGATTATTTGGGTAGTTGGTTGGGTATTTTTCTGGATTCCAGTTTTTGGTCAAATTTTGTTGTTAGCGTTAATGATATTGAATATTATCGCTTTCGCACAAGCGTTGAGTGGAAAATACTGGGAAATTCCGGTAATTAGTGATTGGGCGAAAAAAATAAATTTATAAGCCAAAGTTTATAAATTGTTATTTTTGAAAAACTCACAGATTTTGTCTGTGGGTTTTTTATTTTTGTTTTGAATATAGATTGAAATATGTTAAAATGAAAAAAGTTAAAATATAAAGATAGAGAAAATTCAATTGGTTAAATTTTTTTTAAAGATTAAAACTATGTTTGAAAAAAACAAAAAATATATAATTATTTTAGCAGTAAGTGTAATTTTTGTTATTAGCAGTATTGGTATTTTTTTAAAAATAGAAAAGGCTAATAATAAGAATGATAATAGTAATAAACAAGGAGAAAGCATCGAAGATACTGAGAAAAAAGAATATGAAGTTTTGGTCTTTGTAAGAAATCAAAGCAACTCTAATCCGGAAGAAGATAGAAGAAGTTCTATGAAGAAGGGATATGTTATTGGTGTTTATAATAATGAACATAATTGGTCTAATGCGGAAAAGACGAGTTACTTAATTTTAAAAATGAACTTGACCAACAAAGAAAAGACAATGTTGGTACAACCGGTGGAAAAAGAAATTCAAAAAAAAGATTTATCAGAGGAAGATCAAAAAATGTTGGAAGATGAAGGACAAGAAGTAAAAAAAGAAACTGTTGGAATGCGGGCGTATAAAATAAATTTGGAAAAAATAGGTTTTGATAATCCAAAACAGCTTGTAAAGGGTCAGCCGTTTGAGGAACAATCTTTTGGTTGGGAGATTGTGGAGAAGGTAAAGTAGTTTAATATGATTTGGAAAATAGCAAATAGCTTAGACGGCAATAAAAATGTAATTCTGGACGGACAATCTTTTTCTGTACATCCGGTGGTTTTGGATATTTTAATTCGACGAGGCTTTAAATCGCCAGAGGAAATTAAAAGTTTTCTTTTTCCGAATTATGAAAATGATATCTCCAGCCCGTTTCTTTTCTCTGATATGAAAAAAGCGATAGGGCGGTTGAAAAAAGCAAAAGAGAAAAATGAAAAAATTTTAATTTCCGGAGATTATGATGCTGACGGAATAACTTCTTCTTTGGTATTAAAAAATGCTCTAGAAGAGATCGGTTTGGAAGTTTTTGTGTATATTCCACATAAAGAAGAAGATGGTTATGGCTTAAATTTTAAAGCTCTGAAAAAATTTTCAAAAAAAGGTGTTAGTTTAGTAATTACGGTTGATTGTGGAATTAGTAATATCCAAGAAATAAAAGAAGCTAACAAAATAGGTTTAGATGTTATTCTCACTGACCATCACCATATTCCGCCGAAAATTCCTGATGCTTTAGCAATTATAAATCCTAAATTACAAAAATCTGGTTATCCGTTCAACGAGTTGGCAGGCGTTGGAGTGGCTTTTAAATTAGCACAGGCAATCTATGAAACTTTTTTGCCTAAAAAAAAGGAACAATTAAAATGGCTTTTAGATTTGGTAGCAATCGGAACAATTGCTGATATGGTGCCTTTGGTCAGAGAAAATAGAACAATTGTAAAGTTTGGACTACTTGTGTTATCTAAAACAAAGAGAATTGGTTTGCAGGAAATTTTTAAAACAGGTGGAATTTTGATTGATGAAAATAATTTTCCGACCACGCAAAAAATTTCTTTTCAAGTTGCTCCACGTATCAATTCTGCTAGCAGAATGTCGCATGCGGAAAAAGCGTTTTTTTTATTGGATGAAGAAGATCGAGTGACGGCACGAGTAATGGCGTTGGAATTAGAAAGTCAAAATACTCAGAGACAAAAAGAGACACAAAGAATTTCTTCGGAAGTGGAAAAGATTGTTAAAAATAATTTTGTTAATAAAAATTTTATTTTTATTAACAAAGAACATTTCCCAGTTGGCATTTTAGGATTGGTCGCGGGAAGAATTAGTAATAATTTTAATAAACCGACAGCTATTCTTAAAAAAGGAAAGGTTATGAGTAAAGGGTCTTTTCGCAGTATTCCACAAATAAATATTATTGAAATAATTGAGCAATGTGGTGAGTTACTGGAAGGTTATGGAGGTCATTCGCAAGCTGCAGGAATTACCGTTAAAAATAAAAATTTGCAAAAATTTTATGAAAAAATGAATGAATTAATTGAAGAAAAACTGCAAGGAAAAGACTTGACGCCAGAAATTAAAATTGATGCGGAAATTTCCCCGACTGACATCGGTTTTGATTTAATAGATGATTTAATAAAAATGGAGCCATTTGGTCAGGGAAACAAAGAGCCAATATTTTTATTGCGTAATTCAATAATTAAAGATCTTAAGTGGTTGGGAAATGGTGAAAAACATTTAAAATTATTTTTACGACCGATGGATAATAGTCCAAAAATATTTGAAGCGATTGGTTTTAGTATGTTGGATAAATTTTCCGAATTAAAAGTTGATGATAAAATAAATATAATCTTTAATCTCAGTCGAGATGAATGGAATGGTAATGAAAAAATTCAGATGAAAATTATAGATATAAAGGTGGTTGCTTAAGTTTTTTTGTAATCAAAAGTCTAAAAAATTGGCGAATGTCAGTTTTTTATTATTTGTTAAAAAGTATTTTTTCTAATAGATAATAGTTTGAATTAATAAAATAATAATTGGCAACAATAATAATATCCAACCCATAAAAACTACCATATTGCCAGGAGACTTTTCGGTTATCATTGCCCCTGCTCTCATTCCAAATATTCCAGTCATTTCTCCCATTTCATTACCGAACCAAATGCATACGAATGGCAATAATATAAATAAAAAAGTTCGTAAAAATAATTCTCCACCACCAAATATGCTGGCGATAAGCAAATAAATCACAATTACAGTTAAAGATGAAATCTTATTTTTCATTGAATATATTTTAATTTATTTTTCTACATTTAATAATCTTGCATTGGTAGCTACAATAATTGTGCTTAAGGACATTAGAGCCGCACCAATAGCAGGAGAAATTAAAATTCCATAACCAATTAAGACACCAGCTGCCAATGGTATTGCGAAAGCATTATATCCAGTCGCCCAAAATAAATTCTGAACCATTTTTCTATAGGTTGCCTTACCAAAAAGAATTAACGAAACAACATCTTCAGGATTGCTGTTTACTAATATTATATCCGCAGTTTCAGCTGCAACATCCGTTCCAGAACCGATTGCTATGCCTATGTCAGCTAATGCTAGTGCAGGGGCATCATTAATTCCATCACCAGTCATAGCTACAAATTCACCTTTACTTTGAAGCTCTTTAATTTTTTCTTGTTTTTCGTGTGGCAATACTTCTGCAAAATATCCATCAAGTTGTAATTTTTTTGAAACATTTTCAGCTATTTTTTTATTATCGCCTGTAAGCATAAAGCATTTTATACCTTGATTTTTTAATTTGCTTATAGTATTAAAAGATTCTTTTCTAATCTGATCTTCAAGAGTAATAAGTCCTGCAAGTTGTTTATTTATTATTATAAATACGAGAGTGGCCACATCATCTATGGTAGTATCTGTAGGTAATTTTAATTCTCTTCTCTCAAGGGCACTTTTACTTATGACTTGAATTTCTTTATTATCTATTATTCCCTCAATTCCTTCTCCTTTTAAAACTTTAAAATTAGAGATGCTCAGTAAGTTTAGCCCAGAATCTTTTGCTTTTTGAATAATGCCATTAGCAATTGGGTGTTCAGAATTTTTTTCTAAAGAAGCAGTAAATTGTAAAAGTTGTTGCTTATCATATGCTTTGTTAAATATTACAACCGAACTAACGCCGAAATTGCCCTCCGTTAATGTTCCTGTTTTGTCAAAAACTACCGTTGTTATTTTACGTGCATTTTCAAAGGCAGTTCGATTTCTTATTAGAAGTCCATTCTTCGCAGATTTTGAAGTTGAAACAGCATTAACTAGTGGTATTGCAAGTCCCAAGGCATGTGGACAAGCTATAACCATAACGGTTGCTAATCTTTCAATTGCGAAAGCTAAATCGGGGCCATAAATAATCCAATAAGTAAATGTTCCAGCTCCGGCAGTTATCGCTATGACAGTTAGATATCTGGCAGCAATATCTGCAAATTTTTCAGTTTTAGATTTTGTTTTTTGAGCTTGCTTTACTAATTTAATAACTTTTGCAAGATAAGAATCTCCGCCGGTTCCAACAACTTTGATTTCCAATATCTCGTCACCATTTATTGAACCACCGATTACATTGTGACCAATATCTTTTTTAACAGGTTTAGATTCTCCTGTTAACATAGATTCATCAATATAGCTCGATCCTTTTGTTATAATTCCATCAGCGGGAATTTTTTCTCCGGCCTTAATTAATACAATATCATTTTTTTTAAGTTCTGATATCTTTACTTTTACAATATCATTATTTTTAACCAAATGAGCACTATCTGGCATAAGCTCCGCAAGTTTTTCTAATGCCTTAGATGCGCCAATTACTGATTTCATTTCAATCCAATGCCCGAGAAGCATAACATCAATCAATGTAGCTAATTCCCAGAAGAAAAATTTACCTTTTAATCCAAAGACGACCGCGGTACTATAAAAGTAGGCAACTGAAATTGCTAAAGCAATCAGAGTCATCATTCCTGGTCGTTTTTGCATTAATTCACTAAAAATACCCTTTAAAAAAGGTAAGCCTCCCCAGAAGAATATAAAACTCGATAATGCAAATAAAAAATATTTGTCACCAGTAAAGGCAAAAGAAAAATTTAACAAGTCTTGAATTAATGGAGATAGAATTAAGATTGGAACCGTAACAATAATAGAAATTACAAATCTTCTTTTGAAATCTTCCATCATCATTTTGTGATGGTCATGGCCTCTCTCATCTTTTTCACTATGATTATGATGTTTATGTTCCTCTTTATGTTTGTGATTTGTTTTAATTTTAACAAGCGTTGTAGCGTCCATAGTGCATTTCCCAGGTTTGCTATACTGCATTCCGCATTTTGGACATTTATATTTTTTCATAATATTTTCTTGATTAACAATTAAAATTTATGAATAATTTTTTTTGAGTTTGTTTTTAATATTTGTATCAATAATTTTTAATGATTTATTCTATAATTATTTTTTATGTGATAAATCAAAAATGTCCGTCTGCTTAGGAATTATAGCATTATTTTGCTTTTTAGAAAATATTTTCTGAGAATAGTTAACTCATTTTCGTAAATTTTTTTATTGAATTAAAAATCAGTTAATTACAAGAAAAGTCTTTTTCTAATTATTACTTAATTTATTACTTACATAGTTTAATGTTTATTTAAAGCGTTACAATTAATTATTGAAGTTGGGATACTTTGTTTTGAAATTTTTTGAATAAATGATATAATATTGTTAGCTAAAAACTAGATTGTTTTTAAAAATAAGAAACAAAATAAGAAACAAAAAACAAAATTATGCCGAAATTTTTATATGTTGCTAAAAATTATGATGGTGAAATGAAAAGTGGCGAGTTGGTTGCTAATGATGAACGAGGAGTTGCTGAGCAATTGAAAGCAGATGGTTTTTTGGTGACGTCCATAAAATTAATTAAAAATAAAGACGATAAAGCAAAAATTAAATTTATTGACAGATTTACAACAATTTCTTTGCAGGATAAAATGATGTTTGCTCGAAATTTGAGCGTTATGATAAGTTCTGGATTGACTATCTCAGGGGCGATGAAAAATTTATCTGTACAACTGAAAAATAAAAAATTTCAGCAAATTTTAGTGAATATTCATAATGATATTCAATCAGGAAAAACATTGAGTTCGGCGATGAGTAAATATCCTGCCGTTTTTAGCGAACTTTTTGTAAATATGGTTAAAGTCGGAGAAATTGGTGGAAATCTTGATGAGACTTTAAAGATAGTGGCAGTTCAATTAGAGAAGGAACATAGTTTGAGAAGTAAGGTTATAGGGGCAATGGTTTACCCAGCTGTTATAATGGTGGCAATGGGTGGAGTTGGCGTTTTAATGCTTACTTATATTTTACCGAAGATTACTAGTGTTTTTAAGGATATGGATGTAGTTCTTCCCAAGTCAACACAATTTGTTATTGCATTAAGTGATATATTAAAACAACATGCTTTATTGATGACAATTTTTTTAATAATGGTGATTGTTTTATCTAAATTGGCACTAAAAACAGATACTGGAAAAAAAGCACTTGGTTTTGTTTTATTAAGAACTCCTGCGATTAAAAATATGGTAATTAAAATTAATTGTGCTAGATTCTCTAGAATTTATAGTTCTCTTTTGAAAAGTGGTGTAACATCTTTAGAATCACTTAAAATAGTTTCTAATACATTATCTAATTATTATTACAAGAAAGCGATTAATGACAGTATTAAACGAATTCAAAAAGGTGTTGACTTAAGTAAAGTTATTGGAGAAAACGGAGATATTTTTCCAATTTTAGTTAAACAAATGCTTGAAGTTGGGGAGCAGACAGGAGAAACGGAATCAATACTTTTAAAAATGGCAGAATTTTACGAAATGGAAGTTGATCAGCTTACTAAAAACTTATCTTCTATTGTTGAGCCGGTGCTTATGATTGTGATGGGTGGTGCGGTTGGATTTTTTGCTGTGTCGATGTTACAACCAATGTATAGTTTGATGGATAATATCAAATAAGAATCTTGCGTAAAATTAAATAATTTCTAAAGTTTAAAATATTAGTGTTATGTGGTAATATTGTATTAATCGGTTTAATAAAATAAAAATAAAAACATGAAATGGATTGTAAATGATCTTAATATAAAAAAACAAGCGGATGATTTGGGCATCAGCATTTGGCAAACACCAAGTTTGTTATTTTTGATAATGGGAATTATCAGTATTATTGTTATGATTGTAGTTTATTTTGTTTCTAGAAATCATACTTCACCAGAATATTTAATTTTAGCAGAAACATTTGTGACAGTGACGATATTTGTTGCTGGAAATATGATTATAACCAGTGTGGAAAAATTAACGCAAATTAATAAAATGAAATCAGAGTTTGTTGCTATTGTTTCTCATCAATTAAAAAATCCTTTAACAGGCATTAATTGGGATATAGAATTGTTAATATCAAAATATAAAAAGGGTCTTGATCAAAAACAACTTGATATTATAAAAAAAATAAATGGGTCTACCATTCTTATGACTAGGTTGGTAAACGACTTATTAGATGTAGTAAGAATAGATCAAGGAAACTTATTCGTTAATAAAGATAAATTTAATATAGAGGGAATTATAAAGAAAACAATAGTTAAAAATGAATCGTTGACAAGACAGATGAATGTTGAAATAAGGGTGGAAATTTCTGACAATACTCCTCAAATAGTTGGCGATGAGAAACGGCTGGAGGTAGCTTTAGATAATCTTTTTTCAAACGCTGTTAAATACAATAAAGAAGGTGGAGTAGTTGTAATTAAGGTTGAAAAGAAAAATAAGGAGATAAATCTTTGTGTGGAGGATAACGGAATTGGAATTCCTGAGAAAGAACAGGCTCAAATTTTTGAGAAATTTTATCGTAGCGAGAAGGCAATAAGAAAAGAGACTGGAGGGACTGGATTAGGACTGTATATTGCTAAAAATATTGTTGAACAATGTGGTGGAAAAATATGGTTTAAATCAAGTGAAGAAAAAGGAAGTAAATTTTGTTTTTCTTTACCACTTGCTTAATTTTTCAATTAATTTATTTAAGTTTTTTTAGTTATGAATAAGAAAAAAGTGTTAGTTGTTGAAGATGATGCTATCTTGCGTCAGGCTTTAACAGAGTTTTTAGAGGCTGATAATTTTTCTGTTATAGTTGCGACAGATGGAGAAGAGGCTGTTAAATTTACTAAAAATAATAAACCTGATATTATTCTTCTGGATATAATATTACCCAAAAAAGATGGCTTTGATGTGATAAAAGAAATTAAAGAGGATGATAATACTAAAGATATTCCAATAGTGTTGTTGACTAATTTAGGAAGCTTAAGTGATATTGAAAAAGCTTTGGCGTTGGGAGCAACAACATATTTGGTTAAAGGTGACTATCAACTTAAAGAAGTGATGGAAAAAATTAAAGAGATATTATTTCTTAAAAAATAATAATGAGAATAGATAACAAACAATTAAAAGAGTTTCTTTTAGATAGTGAAACTATAGAGAAAGATAAAATTGGGAGAGTTTTTGATGAAGCGGAGAAAGGCGGTAAGAAAATGGGAGAGTTGCTGTTAGAAAAAAAACTTATTACTGTAGAAGATTTAGGTAAATTATATGCTTATATCGCAGGTGTTCCTTTTGTAAATCTTGAAAAGCAAATTGTTTCTCGTGATATCTTACAAATAATTCCCGAGCCGATTGCGAAAAAATATAAAATAGTAGCTTTTGATAAGACAGACAACAGTTTAAAAGTTGCAATGCTTAATCCGGATGATTTGCAAACTATTGATTTTATTAAGAAAAAAACGGGTCTAAAAATAAATCCCTGTTTAACAACAGAAGATGGAATGCAGTTTGTTTTAAAACAATATGAAAGAAGTTTGAAAGCAGAATTTGGAGATATAATTGGAAATGAAGAAGATAATCTTTCGGGAAATATTATTAAGAAGAGTAAGAAAAATAAAACCAAATCTAATAAAGATTTATCAAAAGAAGCTGAAGACTTGCCAGTGATTAAAGTTGTAGACACACTAATTAAGCATGCTATTTTGGAATCTGCCAGTGATATTCACATTGAACCTGATGAAAAAGAAGTTCGAGTAAGATATCGTATTGATGGAATATTGCATAATGCGATGACTTTACCAAAAAAAATAATGTCTGGAATAATAGCACGAATTAAGGTGTTGTCTAACTTAAAATTAGATGAACATCGCTTACCGCAAGACGGTAGATTTAAAATGGAAAAAGATGAATATAAAATATCGTTTCGAGTAAATGTGTTACCAATATTTGACGGAGAAAAGATTGTGATGCGTTTATTAGATGAATCCTCAAAAGGTTTAACTTTAGAAAAAATGGGATTAAGGGGCAGTTCTTTAGAAATTATTCACAGAGAAATTAAAAAACCAAATGGTATGATTTTGGTGACTGGACCGACTGGTTCTGGAAAAACAACCACTCTTTATACTATTATGGATATTCTTAATACAGCAAAAGTCAATATTAGCACCGTTGAAGATCCCGTTGAATACCGGATGCATAGAGTCAATCAAACTCAAATCAATACTAAGATAGGTTTAACTTTTGCAGCTAGTTTGCGAGCTCTTCTTCGACAGGATCCTGACATTATTATGGTTGGGGAAATTAGAGACCATGAAACAATGGAGATAGCTATGCATGCAGCAATGACTGGACACTTAGTATTGTCTACACTCCACACGAATAGTGCTGCTGGAACATTGCCTCGTCTTCTTGATATGGAAGCAGAACCATTTTTAGTAGCATCAACAGTAAATGTCGTGATCGGTCAACGATTGGTGCGACGACTTTGTCCAGAATGTAAGGTTAGTTATAGTATTAACAAAAAAGAATTAAAAACTCTGGAGGATAATTTGGATACAAATAGAATGTTGGATATCCTAAAGAAAACAGCTGAACTAAAAGGAAAAATCAAGGCAGATAGTGATTGGAGTTCGCTTAAGTTTTATAAAGCCAAAGGTTGTAAACAATGTAATGATGAGGGGTACAAAGGACGACTTGGTATTTATGAAGTTCTGGAGGTTGATGAAACTATTGAAAAATTAATTATGCAATCGGCTTCTACAGAAACTATTGAAGAAAAGGCTCGAGAGAATGGAATGATTATGATGGCAGAAGATGGATTTACTAAGGCGATTCAAGGAATTACTTCAATTGAAGAAATTTTAAGGGTTACTAAGGAATAAAGAGGATTTTAAGAGAGGTTTAATATTATATTATGGATAGCGCTTTTTTAGTAAAAAAGAAAAAAAATAAAATAAAATATTTTTTGCTTGATGATAATGGATTGAGGTCAAAAAGTATTTTAATTTCTCGCAACAGCAAGCGAGAAAAGTTTTTTACGGACAATAACAGTTTGTACTTTGACTATATTAATAATCAATCTCTTAAAAAAAATAAACAAAGAGAGGATAATTCGTTTTTGGATAGTTTGAATTACAAAATAATCGATAATTATCAGAAATACAAAGGTAAAAAGAATAGTTATTTAATTGAAAAATATAATTTCGTTACAAAAAAAATAAAACAGCACAATGAGCGAGTTGTTAATAATAGTTTAGATTTTTTGGATAATCTTTCCCCAATTCGGTTATGGAATGCTTCAATGCTAACTGCTGTTTTGATTGGAATGATTTCGATGTCGTTTATTTATCGTTATTTGGGGCAAGGTGTTTCTGCCAAGGATAATAGTTCTCAACAAGAAGTTGCTGGAGTGATGGTGTCTACAATAGATAATAAAAAAATAATATTAAAAAAAGAAAAAGAAACGGATGGCAAAAAAATAAATAATTTACAAAAAAATAATAATGATACTGAGTTTGAAAAAAAAGTAAAAAAAATGGTAAAGGGTTATCCAATAGAAAAAATGCTACCATATATATTTGAACAAGACAAAACAACAGCCTCTTTTTTGATTGCTATTGCTAAGAAAGAAAGTAATTGGGGTAAGCGAGTTCCCGTTTTAAATGGGCAAGATTGTTATAATTATTGGGGATATCGTCAAAAGAGAAAACGAATGGGTAGTGGAGGACACACTTGTTTTGATAACAGGAAAGATGCTATCGGCACCGTTGGTAAAAGAATGCATAAATTAATTTTTGATTATGGTAAAAATACACCAAATAAGATGGTAATCTGGAAATGTGGCAATAGCTGTGCTACTCATAGTCAAAAAGGTGTAAAAAAGTGGATTAGTGATGTTGATTTATATCTTAAAAAATTGAATTATAGCAAATAAAAAGTTTGCAAACTTTTGAAAAAGCCCGTGTTTGCGGGCTTTTTTGCTTGTGCATAACTCTAATAAAATTCATTGACACAGTCCTCTAGTTTGCTATTATGAGGTCTGTATTTAAAAATATCCTCGCAGGAGGTTGTTTTTATTTATAGTGTTATTAAAAATAATTAAGTTAAAAATCAATTATGCGTAAAATTCAACCATTTTATAGATTGAATTTGTCCAGAAAAAATAAAAGAAAAAACAAAAGGAAAGTGAATTTATGGAATACCTTTTTTTTGGTAGTAGTACTATTTTTTGCTCAGCAAGGAATAGAATTTTATCCAGTTATAGTTGCTCAAGCTAAGGAATTAATTGGACAAAAAATAGCCAAAAATAACAACAATGCTGATAATAGTAAAAAATATAAAAAAATAATAGAAAGCTTTCAAAAGAAAGAATATCCACTTGAAGTTGGTCTTATCAAAAAAGATGATAATAAGATTGTGACTAGTGAATTTGGTGTTAAGCTTAATAAGATGACAGTTGGCTATCCGGTCAATAAGATGATTCCATTTATTCTTAAATATGATAAAAGTGTTTCTGGATTAATTGTGGGAATTGCTAAAAAAGAAAGTAATTGGGGAAAAAGATCTCCTACGAAAAATGGTAAAACATGCTATAATTATTGGGGATATAAAGGACGAGGCTCTAATGGAACATCTTTAGGATATGCTTGTTTTTTATCTCCCGAAGAAGCCGTGACTACTATTGGTAATAGAATTCAGGAATTAGTAAATCAAGGCTTAAACACCCCTGCGAAAATGATTATTTGGAAGTGTGGACGAACTTGCACTGGACATAATCCAAATGGAGTTAAAAAATGGATTAGCGATGTGAATATTTACTATAATAAAATTACAATGAAGTAGTGATATTAATTAGAAATTAATAATTTTAAAAAAACATGCAAAATATAGATTCAAAACAATTTAAAAAAATGTTAGATGAAGAGGGTAATGGTCTTGAGATTATTGATGTTCGCGAGCAGGAAGAAGCGGATATTGTTCGGGTTAAAAATTCTAAACTTATTCCGATGGGAGAAGTGATGAATAGAGTGGATGAAATTGATTGGAATAAGAAAGTAATTTTTATTTGTCGCAGTGGTGCAAGAAGTGGATATATTGCACAAATGATAGAACAAATTGGAAAAGAAGTTATAAACTTGGAAGGTGGAATCTTTCAGTTGGATTTAGATGATTGTGATTGTTTAGAGAAATACATGATGTAATCTTCTGCATGAGCCGGTTTTTAAATGAAAACTAAAAATAAATATGCCTTTTAATAAAAAAACAATTCTTATAACAATCCTTTCAATTTTGATATTGGGAGGATTGTTTTGTTTTGTTTATTTTAAAAAATCAGTGAAGATTGTTTCGAGAAATACTGAGGGTGTTGAAAGCGTTGAAAATGATAAAAATGTGCAAGTCGTTCAAGCTACCAAAAGTGTTGATGGTGATATAAATAATAAAAAGGCTAAAAGTGTCGAAAATGTTCAAAATGTTGAAGATGTTAAAGATGAAAAAAAAGTTGAAAGCGATAAAACCAAAATGGTGAGTCAAAATTCCGTTATTGATAATAGTGGCGAAATCAAAATTAAAAACAAACTAGTGAATTGGGGATTTACGGAATCGAGTGGGCGGAAAATTGACACGATAATTTTGCATTCATCTTATGACGCTTTGGGTGATAATCCGTATGATTTGGAAGGTCTGATTGCGGAATACAAGCAATATGGTGTGGCGCCACATTATTTAATAGATAGAAAAGGAAAAGTTTACAGGCTGGTTGCCGACAAGAATATTGCTTGGCATGCCGGTGCCGGTCAAACTCCGGATGGTCGCAAAAATGTCAATAATTTTTCAATCGGAGTAGAAATTATGAATACTAAAACTGATAATTATACAAAAAAACAATATCAAGCAACTCAAGATTTGATTGATTATTTAAAGAAAAAGTATAAGATAAACTATATATTGGGTCATAACGAAATTGCTCCAGGAAGAAAAACTGATCCGTGGAATTTTGAGTGGGATAAAATAAGAAAATAAGCAGTAATTAGCAAAAATGTATGAAAATTACAATAAAAATTGAAAATAAAAAAATAGCACTTGTTTTAAAAAGTGAAAAGGATGTTATCGATAAATTTTCTTGGGAAGAAGATAGGAATTTGAGTCAGCGACTTTTGGTGGAAATTGATAATTTGTTGCAAAAAAATAAATTGACGGCAAAAGATGTTGAGAAAGTTAAAGTTGAAACTGATATTGACGATAAGTTCACCTCAATTAGAATTGCCAAGATTGTTGCTAAGACTTTTAATAAGTGCTTAAACCTATAAATTTTTTCGAAATGCATTTTTTTCGAAAAATAATTAAATATTTTTGTTTTGGGAGCTGAATTGTGTCTTAATTGACTAATTTATTGGTAGAATTTTAGATATCATTTTAGATGATTTAATGCACCCTCTTGCAGAAAGATTTCGATATCGTTTATGCTAACAATGTGAATAGTATCCATAATGATATTCATAGTATCATCATTGTAGAATACAGTTCTCGTTTCAAGCAAATGGCCTCTTTTTAGGGGTCATTTTGCATTAGAAAGCGAAAGATGTTTCAGGGTCATCTTGTGTTGGAATAGACTGAAATTTGACTTTTATCTTAAAATATGTTAGAATGAAAATATAAAAGGGTGGAAAAGCTATTCTTATTTTATAGCATCCCTTTTTTATTTGTCTAATAATACATATAGTGCATATAGTGCATATAGTTATCAGAACAAAAAAATGTTTTATAGAGTAAAAGATGTTACAAAAATAATTGATCGTGATAAAACGACTATATTTCGTTGGGAAAAAGAAGGAAGAATTAAACCCCCCAGGCGAGATAGTCGTGGTTGGCGAATATATACCGAAGACGATATTCAAAGAATGAAGGAAGTAGCCAAAAAATTATCTAGTAATGTTTATGAATAAAAGCTGATAGAACTTATATATAAGTGACATGAAGATGCAAAAAAAGAAAAATCAAGAACAAAATATAATAAAACAAAAATGTTCAAAACTAAAAAATGTGCTATTTTTTGGGTTTTTGAAAATAGGCAAAAAGAAAAAGATTGTTAATTTAAAGAATGAAATAGATAATAGCCCTAATAGTTTAGGACAATATTTAAAAGAATATAAGCTAAAAACAAGAAAAAGTTTAGGGCATTCATTTATAATAAGAGCTTGGTTACTAAGGTTACTTGATTTTTTTGTAGGTTTGTTTCGTTTTATTTTCAAGACAATAAAATGGTCATCTCTTAGGGGTGTGGTGGTTATTTTATTGTTTGTTTTTGTGATAGGATCAAACCCTCAGGTATTAAGTGCCCCCCAATCAAAAACAATTAGTTCTAAATCTGAATGGGAAGAAGGGGATTTTAACAATACAAAAACAACATTATCTAGTGGAAAAATACAGCTAAAATCTGATGGTAGTTGGACAGCAAGAACATGGTCACCAAGTCCTGATAATATTTCTTTTGGCTCAACTTCTGTTTTGGTGGGGGATTATCTATATGTTGTTCGTGGTTATGGTGATAAGGCTCTTTTCAGATATGACATCAATGAAAACAAATGGGACACTATTCAAGATCTTCCACAAGCTGCTCACTATGGTTGTGATGCTACATACGATGGTTCGGCGGGCATTTATTTTACTTTTGGAGGATACTCCAAGGATTTTTATTATTATAATATTGAGAATGATAGTTGGACAAAATTGCCAGATCTGTTAGATACTATCTATCAAGGATCAAGTATTACTTCTGATGGGACAAATGTTTATATTACCAGAGGACAAAACTCTACTGACTTTTGGAGATATGATATTTCTGAGGGGTCTTGGTATAATCTTTCTCCGTCGCCGGCGACTCTTTACAGAGGAAGTAATATGGTTTATGGTCAAAACGGTTATTTATATATAAACAGGGGATATAATAGAAATACTTTTTACCGTTATGATATTGCCAATAACATTTGGGATACAATGACCAATGCACCAATTACTTTTTATGGAGAGCAAAAAGGGGTATATTATAATGGTTATGTTTATTTCTTAAGATCTAATAATAATACTGGTTTTGTTCGGTATAATATTTCAACAAATACATGGGACACCTTGGAAGATGCTCCAGCAACAACAAACTATTCTTCTTTAACTTATAATAGCGATGATGGATATATTTACGCCATTCGTGGTAACGGACAATATCAATTATGGAAATTTGATCCAAGTGCCGGAACAAGTGGTAAATGGATTGGTCCCAAAAATACTCCAGGGGGTATTAATACAGGAGGAGATCTTATTTGGAATGAAGTGGAAGGTGTTGGAGCTTATGTTTATGCTATTAGGGGAGGAAGTAATTTATATAGATTTGATATTAACACCAACGATTGGAGTACAATGACAAATTCTCCAGCAACTTTAAGTTACGGAACCAAGGGAACATATTATAACGGATATATTTATATTCCTCGAGGTGGTAATACAGCAACATTTTACAGCTATAATACGGCAACAGATACCTGGAGTTCTTTAGCTGATGCTCCGGCAAACTTAAATCATGGTAGCTCGGCCGCTTATAATAGCGGAGATGGATATATTTATATTTCTAGAGGGGCTGCGTCTAATGATTTTTATCGTTATGATATTGCTGGCAATAGCTGGACACAAATGACCGATATTAAAGCGGATGATGCCGATTATAGAGTTTATGTTGGTGGACAGATGGAATCTGATGGAACTAATTTATACTTAATGCCTGGTGATGGAGAAACGGCATTTTTAAAATACAATACATCTTCTAATAGTTGGAGTAAATTGTCAGCTACTCCATTTGCTCAATATTATGGAACGGATATGACATATCATAATGGTAAAATATATGCTATAGCGGGATACTATAAAGATGAATTATGGGAATATGATATTTCTGGAAATTTATGGAGACAACTTCCATCTAATCAAAAATATACATATGGAAGAGGTCCATATAACGGCGCATCCTTGGAGTATGCTGGAGATAATTCTTTTTATGCTACTCCCGGAATGGGATTAACCGATATGTGGAGTTATAGTTTAAGTGCAAGTAGCTATTTACTATCTGGAACATATACTAGCAATACGATAGATCTTTCATATGTGAACAGCTGGATATCTGTAACGGCAACTGACGATACGCCAAGCAATACATCTATAACTTATGAAACTAGAACAAGCAGTGATGGAGAAACATGGTCTACTTGGCAAGCTCTTTCTGGAACGGATATTCAGTCACCAACTAACCGTTATATTCAAGTGAAAATAACCCTATCCTCAACTGACGGAGCTAGTACTCCAACTGTTGATGATTTTACAATTTCCTATAATAGTGAAGAAGTTGAACCAGTAAATCCATCTAGTGTTAAAGCTTATTCTCAGCAGATAAATGGTGACACTTTAACATCGGAGACTGCTTACAATCATGCACATCCTTATTTTTCATGGACCGGAGCAACGGACAATGGTTCTGGTGTTGATGGATATTGGGTTTATTTTGGAACAGATAATAATGCTGATCCAGCAATAAGTGGAGTGTTTCAAGAAGACACAACTTATAGTGTGAATTTGGCGATGAATACAGGTAACTATTATTTACTTATAAAAACTCAAGATAATGATGGAAATATTTCTAGCTCATCCTGGAATGCATTTATTTACAATTATAATGGAGTGTCACCATTTTTAACGGAAGATAAATCGAGTCAATCTGACTTTGATCTAGGTAGTTTTGATAAAATGACAACATTAGGTGAAGGCTCCATGAGATTGAATTCAGTTAATGGTTTTTGGAATGAAAGTAGAATGTCTTATGCTCCAGGAGGAATTCGTTATGGAGGAGAACTTGCTTATGCGAATAGTGAAGAAAAATTGTATACTTTCAGAGGAAATAATACTCTTAGTTTTTACTCTTATGACTTAAGTACAAATGTATGGAATATTTTGGCTGATGCTCCAGCAACAGTGCGAATGGGTGGAACAGTGATTAACGGACCAGATGGTTATTTATATGCTTCTAGAGGAAATAATACTCCAGAATTTTGGCGCTATGATATTGTTAATGATGTGTGGGAAGTTATGGCTAGTGCACCGAAAAATTTTTATTATGGTGGTTCTCTTAGTTATGACGGTTCAAGATATGTATATGCTTTGCCAGGTAACGATGATGCCTTTTATAGATATGATACGCAAAATAATATTTGGACAACTTTATCTAACGCAGAATTTGGTAATCCTAATGAAGTAGATGGTCAAAGAGTTTATGTGGGCTCGGATAGTGTCTATGATGAAAGAAATAATGTTTATGTTTTGCAGGGAAACTATTATCCATATTTCGGAAAATATTCTATTGGTGATGATCAAGAGAATGGAGAAACCGCTGATACTTGGACAGTATTAGCACCAGCACCAGCAGGAATTTATGCCGGGGGAAGCTTAACTTATAGTGCTGATACAAATGCTATATATATGCTCAGTGGTAATTGGCGTCAGAATTTTTTCAAATATGATATAGCTTCAGATACTTGGACACAACTTCCACAAATTCCTTTTTATGTAGAATACGGTGCTTCACTCAAAGCAGTAAATGGTTATATCTATGCCACTAGAGGTGCAGGATCAACTGGATTTTATCGCTTCAATATTGAAGAAAGTTCATGGGAGGTTCCTCAGAGAGGATTTTTTGGTCCTTCTAATAATTCTGGAAGTAGTTATTTCGGCTTCTACTATGGGACAGAAATAGCTAATGATAATAGCGATAATATCTATATTGTTAGGGGTTATCGTGATAATACTTTTGGGCGATATAATATTAAATCAGGAGAATTTACAGAGTTAGCAAGAACACCAGTTGGTGTCTATAACGGGGCAGCAATGATTTTCAATGAAGACGAGAATGCTTTTTATTTAACTTCAGGAGATATCAGAACCAGAGTCACAGGTGCTAATAATTATTTTATGAAATATTCAGTTAGTACTGACACATGGGAAACAATAACAACTGACCCCGTTCCAATACAGACGAGCTATGGTTCATCAATGACTTATGATGGAGAAAGATATATTTATTTGACTAGAGGAAGTAATTCTAATAGTTGGTGGCGATATGATACTCAGGCTAGTGCTGGTTCCCGATGGTCTTCGATTTTACCGACAATTTCTGGCTGGACTCAAGGTTACGGAGGAAGAATAATTTTACGCGGAAATTACATTTATTCTATTCGTGGACAAAATACAAATACTTTTTGGCGTTATGATATTTCTGCTGGATCATGGATGCAGTTGGCAAATACTCCAGGAAATGTTTATATTGGGGGATCCTTGACTGATGGGGAAGATGGATATTTGTATGTAACCAGTGGATATAATAGAGATGATTATTATCGTTACAACATAGCAAATGACACTTGGGAAGAAATTTCCAATGTTCCGGGACAAGTTTATCAGGGAGGTGCTTCTGTTTATTATCAAAATAGAATTTGGACTACTGCTGGAACTGGAGCTAATTCTTATAGAGATGGTCTGTACAGTTATGTTATCGGTTCAGAAAGTGTCGGTAGTGGTTTTGAAAAAAATGGAGAATATATTTCTGAGTCGACAGATTTGTTATCAGTTTATCGTTGGGCAAATTTAACTATAAACTATGAAAAACCAAATAACACTAGCGTTGCTATTTATACAAGAACTTCCGATAATGACTCAACTTGGTCTTCATGGGATAGAGTTTCCAATGAAAAAAGTCTTGGCTCGAATCAATATAGATATAATATTGTTTCGCCAGCAAGTGAGTATATTCAAATTAAGGCAGAACTTACTTCTGGTGATCAAATATTTTCTCCAAAAATCAACAATTATCAAATAAATTATTATCAAGATATTCAAGCTCCGTCAAATCCGACTACAGTTTCTGCATTTGATTCTTCATTGAAAGAAAATAGCGTAGCGGACGGATCTTGGTATAATAATGCAAGCCCTTATTTTGAGTGGCCGGTAGCAGAGGGCGCTGGTGGCGCTAGTGACGGCTCTGGAGGTTCGGGTGTAGTTGGTTATTGGGTTTATTTTGGGACAAATGTTGATGCGGATCCTTTTGTAGATGGAACCTATCAAGCAACCACAAATTATACAGCTAACAGTTTAATATCGGGAGAAATTTATTATTTGAAAATTAAAGCAGTTGATGATGCTGGAATGATACCAGCGAGTGCTTTTAGTGCTTTTACTTATAAATTTGATAGTACTTCGCCAACCAATCCGTCGGATATTTCTGTAACTCCGGCTGGATTTACTGCTTCTGATGATTATGACTTTGTTTGGGAGAGCGATGTTTCTGATGTTGGTTCAGGTGTTAGTAAATTTCAGTATAGGACTGGTGGAGATGATACTGATGTATGGTATGATATAGCGGATATTTCGACGGTGGCAATTAGTTTGCCTAATAATGATCATATCGTCGGAGCTTATCAATCTGGAAAAAATTGGCTTTATTTGCGAGTGGTTGATAATGCTGGAAATGTTTCAGAGCCAATGGCACAAGAGTATTATTATAGCGCTGATGCACCATCTCCCCCAGAAAACCTAACTGTTGATCCAGCTTATTCTACTGGTAATTTATTTTCTTTTGAATGGGAACAACCGTCTTCATTTATTGGAGATACTGATAAGTTAAAATATTTTTACTCTGTTAATACTTTGCCAAATGCTTATAATACAACAGAAACTTCATTGAAAGCTGCTGGTCCTGGCCCATTTGCTACTCAAAAAGGTTCTAATAGATTTTATGTTGTAGCAATGGATGAGGCGGGAAATATTAATTATGATCTATATGCATACGCTGATTTTACAGCTGACACAACTGCACCAGGAGCGCCAATAAATGTACAAATATTTGATACTTCTGATAGAGAAAATCAAGAATATAGTGTGGCAATAAAATGGAGTCCCCCAACATCCGTTGATGAAGACAATTTTTCTGGTTATGTGATTTATCGTTCTTTAGAAGAAAATGGTACCTATAAAGAAATAGCGACAACTTCTGGAACGGCTTATGTAGACACAGGCTTGGAAAGTATACAATACTTCTATTATGTAAAGTCAAAAGATAATACTAATAATCTTTCCGTGGCATCTAGCACAACAAACATTATTCCTACTGGAAGATATACCACTCCGCCAAAACTTACTCAGGAGCCAAAAGTTACTATTAAATCATTTATTGCCAGTTTTAACTGGGGAACCAATCGTGTTGCTAGTTCTTTTGTGGAATATGGAAAGACTATTTCTCTTAGTAAGACCAACGGTCAAGTTGATAGTGTTACTGATCATACGGTAAATATTTCTGGATTAAGTGCTAGTACGAAATATTTTTATAGAGTTAAATATATAGATCCAGATGGAAATATTGGTACATCTGATATTGGAAATTTTACTACGTTAGATCCGCCAGTTGTTTCCGATTTTACTGTTGGTGATATTAGTTTGGATACAGCATATATTTCTTGGACAACAAATACGGCGGCGACTTGTACTCTTAAATATGGTGCAGGGAGTTATGCTAGTTCAATTGAAGAAATTGGTAGCGCCACTAAACATGTTCAAAAACTAGTTGGGTTAATAGCGGAAACAACTTATCAAGTACAAACCTCTTGTATAGATAGTGATCTTAATGAATTTAGCTCTGATCAGTACAATTTTTCTACGCCAGTTAAACCTGTAGCAAAGGATGTTAAAGTGGAGAATAAAGAAAATGTAGACATTCCTACAGTCACAATTGAATACACCACTAATGTTCCGACGACGACTCATATATTTTTTAAGCACAATGATGAGGGGTCGCCACATACATTTTTAAATGAAAAAAAGGTAACTGAACACAAAGCAGAAATTGAAGGATTAGATCCAGCAAAAGAATATATGCTTACCATTTCAGGAACGGATGAAAATGGAATTGAAGTAGATTCTATTGAGCAAAAAATTACAACTAAGTCTGATTCGCGACCACCAGAAATTCTTGTAAATAGGGCTGTTGGAAAAGTATTGGGGAGAGGCAATGATGCTCAAGCAAATATTTATGTTAAAATAGAAACAAACGAAACAACGAAAGTTAAAATAAAATACACACAAGGAGTTACAGTTTCCAATTTCGAACAATCTACTGGAGAGGATCCATTAAATACTTATCATCTAATAACCATTCCAGCAAAAATTGGACAAATTTACAGCTACCAAGCTGAGGTGTATGATGAAGCAGGAAACTTAACAACTACAAAAGCAGCTACTGTTGTAGTAGAAAATGCTAGATCATCAGCATTTGAAATTGTTGCTGGAACAGCTACCAAGCGTTTTGGGTGGTTATCAAATTTATGGGGAAGATAAAAAATATGCAAAATAATACAAATAATAACGAGAAAAAGGTTGCTGTTAAAGTTAGTGGCGTTGAGAAAAGTTTTCGTGTTGGAGAAAATAACATTAAAGTTCTCTTTGGTATTGATATAAAAATAAACAAGGGCGACTTTGCTATGCTGGTTGGTCCGTCTGGTTGTGGGAAATCGACACTATTGCATACCATTTACGGATTGGAACGTCCAGATAAAGGAGGTGTAGTCATCGATGGAGAAAGTATTTGGGAACATACTAAAAATTGGCGTGCCAGTTTTAGAAATCAGAAAGTTGGTTTTATTCCACAACAAACTTTTTGGATTAAATCGCTCAGTGTTGTGGAAAATATTGCTGTACCCGCTATAATTGGTGGAGGTTCGGTTCAGTGTGTGCGTGGTCGG